>NZ_LR607218.1:0-23193 GCF_902162175.1 Bartonella saheliensis | reverse complement strand
ATGATTTGATGCTGCGTACCATTCCATGGCGCAACAACGCGACGCTCAAAAAGGTTTTTGGAGAACTTCGCCCCTATGTTGGTTTGGACTATGGTCGTGTTTTTGCACAACCTTTGTATGGTTTTACAAGCCAGCACCATCATTATATTTGCCAGCTCCCAATGTTACCAGACCCTGCATTAAGACGCCTCATAAGAGCTATTTTTAGTCTTTTCTTATATATTTTTTCACACTCCAACCCCACTTTTGATGTGCAAGCAAATGATTTTTATTGATTTAAGATAAATAGATTTGAAATAAGAAAACCCTACGATATTTGAGACGCTCATTCATAACAATAAATTATCTTTAAAAATCAATTTATTGTCGTGAATGAACAGCTGCTCGGTTGGACAACGAGCGTCAAGCTTTCGGGAGGATGGTTTCTTTTGATACCCGTTATTCCAGTATTTTCTGGAGCACGGTTAAGCACAAAAAGTCAGACACGTTTTGGGCGCTTTTGTTTTTCGTGATTTAAGATACAAATAAAACATCAAAGATAGACTATAATAGACCATATTAGTAAATAGATGAAACTTTGATAGTACTTGGGTAAAAAAAAGCCAATGATTGTTTTACTATTTGCGTTGGCATTGATTTCTCAATGATAAGCAATATTCTGTTATGTGTAGAATGGTGTTATTGAGTTTAGGTAAAAGAAATTTGTAAAAATATTACCATTAACAGTTATACAAAAATTGAATGAAAATGGATCCAACTTTAAGACACATAATTTTAGTATGGTTTAGTTGATAAATTTTCATTGGATGAAAAATTAAATAATTAAGAAGCCTTATTTTCATAATTTCTTTATTTTTTTGTGAGTGTGTCATTTTTGCTACAGATATTTCAAAAAAGATGCTCTATATACATTTCATTTTGGATATTTGGAGAGATTTTATGAATACAAAACGTTTAATAACAGCGTCTATTTTTTCTTTAATTTCAGCGTCTACAGCGCTAGCTGCTGATGTACTGATTCCTCATCAGACAGCACCATCAACTCCTTCTTCTACTATTGTTGCGCCTACTTTTTCATGGACGGGGCTTTATTTAGGTATCCAGGCTGGTGGCTTTTCAAGCAAGTCCGATATAGCTCTTGTCGGTCAAGAAAAGAGTTTTCCACTGGATAAAGAGTTCTCTCCTAAACTTTCAGGTTTTGCTGGTGGTTTTTATGCAGGGTCTAATATTGATCTAGGTGACAGCTTTATTTTTGGCGTCGATACGGATTTAATGTTGTCTGGAAAAAAACACACAAAGACTATTGCTATAGGTGCATCTGATAACGTTACGGTAGAAAATGCAGGGGGAAGATCCCGCAGATCAGCAGCACAGAGCCAGCCAACATCAACAGGCGGAGGAATAATAGTACATACACCAGCAGCAGGTACAGGAACCCCCGCAGCAGTACAAGGTGCAGGAACGCCTGCAGCACCAGGTGTAAAAGCAGCCACAACAGCAACAGGTGGAGGAACCCCCGCAGCAGGTGGAGAAAATCCAACAGCAAAACCTACAGAGGGTGCACGTAATGCATCATCTCCAACAATATCCGTCTCCTCTCCAGTGATGAAACCACAATCAGGATTGTCGTCAACGAGAACAAGCGTATCAGGAAATGGAACTGCACTTACCCCCTCCTCTAGCTCAGGGTTAAGATCAGCAGCTGCAGGAGGTCAATCATCAGGAGCAGGGGCGAGTGGAGCAAGTTCATCAACAAAATCCGCTACAACGGCACCAGCGACGCAGAAAGCGTCCATATCGGTACAATCATCAGCAGCAGAAAGAGCAGTACCAAGCGGAAGCCTTTTACTCGCGAGGTCAGGACCATCTAATTCAGGGACAGGTGCTTCCAATGGAACAAGTGGAGCGCATAGCGCTCATCATAGTTCTTCCCACGGTAGTGGAAATTCTAATCCGCATGGTGCGTCTCACCCAGGTGGGAATGGCTCTGGTACTAACCCACACGGTGCACAGGGTGCTAACTCACATGCTTCCCGTCCTCATGGAGTACAAAGTCAACAAGCGTCGAATAAGGATGATGCCAGCGTATATGGTATGGAGCAAATAAAAAAGATGGCTTCTGAACTTGGTCTTGATCAAGAGGATGACGTTGAAACTTTAAATCATACTTTCAAGCAAAATTGGGGTGGTGCTACACGGGTACGTATCGGTTTTGCTGCTGATCGCTTTATGCCTTATCTTGCGGGTGGTATTGCTTATGGGCAGTTCCAAGACACTGTATCAGTATCTGTTAAGGGTGAGGATGGAAGCGTTATTTCTTCTAGAAACTTAACCGATGAAACTAAAACCATGATTGGTTACACTCTTGGTGGTGGCGTTGATTTCTCAGTGTTGGATAATGTGATTGTGCGTGCAGAATATCGTTACTCCGATTTTGGTAAAAAGAAATTTGCAAAGGAAAAACTTGAAATTAACTACAAAACCAATGATTTCCGCGTTGGTGTAGCTTATAAATTCTAATCTGTTTTACGAGTAAATTTTTAAAGAGGCTCCACTATCAGTGGGGCCTTTATTTTTTTTTAAGCTCATTTTTTGGTTTATTTTCTTGTGAGTTTTATGATAAAGCCCATAAAGTGTGATGATATATTTTCTTGATCGCTGTTTAATACGAATGATAAGCTCGGCTTTCCCTATAGATAAAAACCAGAGTTACAGAGTTCAGGGAAGTTATGCAAAAATGAAATCGTAAAAGTGGACAGGAATATTTCACAATGACTGTGAAAAATGAAACGATAGATTATTCAAAAACTCTTTATCTCCCACAGACAAATTTTCCTATGCGTGCAGGGCTTCCGCAAAAAGAGCTAGAGTTAATGGCGCGTTGGGAAAATATAGGGCTTTATGCACAATTGCGCCAACAAGCAAAAGATCGTCCATTTTATATTCTTCATGATGGCCCACCTTATGCAAATGGCCATATTCATATCGGGCATGCTTTAAACAAAGTGCTAAAGGATGTGGTTGTCCGTTCATTTCAAATGCGGGGGTTTAATGCAAATTATGTCCCTGGTTGGGATTGCCATGGGCTTCCAATTGAGTGGAAAATTGAAGAAAAATATCGTGCACAAGGGAAAAATAAGGATGAGGTTCCTCTTAATGAGTTTCGTCAAGAATGCCGTGAATTTGCCCAACATTGGGTAACCATTCAAAGTGAAGAATTTAAACGCCTTGGTGTTGTGGGAGATTTTAGTGCACCTTATACCACAATGGCTTTTCAAGCAGAAGCACGCATTGCGAATGAATTGATAAAATTTGCGATGTCAGATCAGATTTATCGTGGTTCTAAGCCGGTGATGTGGTCCGTTGTGGAGCGTACAGCTTTGGCAGAGGCAGAGATTGAATATCATGATCATGAATCAGAGATGATTTGGGTTAAATTTCCGATTTTTGAAGTAAGTTCTGATGATTTATATGGTGCTTATGTCGTTATTTGGACAACAACACCATGGACAATTCCAGGAAATCGTGCTGTGAGTTATTCTTCGCAGATTTCTTATGGTCTTTACGAAGTTGAAAATGCTGAAAATGATTTTGGTCCTCAAGTGGGAGAAAAGCTTCTCTTTGCAGATGCTCTAGCCATGAGTTGCGCAGAAAAAGCCAAACTTGTTTTAAAACGTTTACGTACTGTTTCTGCGGATGAATTGAAAGTTCTTGTTCTTTCTCATCCACTCAAAGGTTTGGCTGGGGCGTATAATTATAAAATTCCATTGCTTGAGGGCTCCCATGTGACAGAGAGTGCGGGGACAGGTTTTGTCCATACAGCACCAAGTCATGGGCGTGAGGACTTTGAAATTTGGAATGATTATAAGCTGTTATTGGAGCAAGCGGGGATTGATACATCGATACCGTTTCCTGTTGATGATGCGGGTTTCTATACGAAAGATGTTCCGGGTTTGGGTCCGGATCGTGAAGGGGGGCCTGCACGTGTTATTGATGATAATGGCAAAATGGGTGATGCCAATAAAGAGGTCATTAATGCTTTAATTAAAGCAGATCGATTGTTTGCACGTGGGCGTTTAAAGCATTCCTATCCCCATAGTTGGCGTTCAAAAAAACCAGTTATTTTTCGTAATACACCGCAATGGTTTATTTCAATGGATAAAGATCTTGGGGATGGTTCAACTTTACGCAGTCGGGCTTTGGAAGCTGTTTCGAAGACGCGTTTTGTGCCATCTTCTGGACAAAACCGCCTTGCTTCTATGATAGAAGATCGTCCTGATTGGGTTCTTTCTCGCCAACGTTCTTGGGGTGTTCCTATTTGTATTTTTGCCAATGAGGATGGTGTTGTTTTGAAAGATCAGCGTGTGAACGAGCGTATTTTACAGGCTTTTGAAGCAGAAGGAGCAGATGCATGGTTTGCTGAAGGAGCACGTGAACGTTTTTTAGGTGATCGTGCGCATGAGCCTTGGGTCCAGGTTTATGATATTCTAGATGTTTGGTTTGATTCTGGAGCAAGTCATAGCTTTGTATTAGAAGATCGGGCTGATTTAAAATGGCCAGCAGATGTTTATTTTGAAGGTTCAGATCAACATCGTGGATGGTTTCAATCTTCTCTCTTGGAAAGTTGTGGTACGCGTGCTTGTTCTCCCTATAAGACAGTGATCACACACGGTTTTACTTTGGATGAGAATGGTAAAAAAATGTCTAAATCCTTAGGCAATACGGTTGTTCCGCAAGAGATCATTAAAACATCTGGAGCTGATATTTTTCGTCTCTGGGTCATGACAACTGATTATTGGGAAGATCAGCGTTTAGGTAAAAAAATCCTTCAGACCAATGTGGATTCATATCGTAAACTACGCAATGCAATTCGTTGGATGCTTGGAACTTTAGCTTACGATGAAGGAGAAAAAATATCTTATAGCGCACTGCCAGATCTTGAAAAATTTATATTACATCGGCTTTTTGAACTTGATGAATTAATTAATCACGCTTACGATGAATTTGATTTTAAAAAAATTATGCGTGCGTTATTAGATTTTTCAATCATTGAATTATCGGCGTTTTATTTTGATATCCGCAAAGATTCTCTTTATTGCGATGCGCCTTCATCACAAAAACGGAAGGCCTCTTTGCAGGTTGTTCGTGAGATTTTTGAGCGAATGGTGATATGGCTTGCTCCCATGTTGCCTTTTACGATGGAAGAAGCTTGGTTAGAACGTTATCCAGAAAGCCAATCGGTACATTTGGAACAATTTCGCTCTGTACCAGAAGAATGGCAAAACCAATCTTTAGCTGAGCGTTGGAAAAAAATTCGACAGGTTCGTAAAGTTGTGACAGGAGCTTTAGAGCTTGAGCGTGCTGATAAGCGTATTGGATCCTCGTTAGAAGCTGCTCCTATTGTTTTTATTTCCAATCCAATTTTACGAGAGGCATTAGAAAATGTAGATATGGCAGAAATCTGTATCACCAGTGCTCTCACAATTGTGCAGGATACAATGCCTTTAGATGCTTTTACTTTGAATGATGTTGAAGGTGTTGGTGTATATCCAGAGAAGGCGTCGGGGAAAAAATGTGCTAGGTCATGGCGTTATACACAAGATGTTGGGAGTGATCCGGTTTATCCTGATGTCTCTGCTCGTGATGCAGCTGCTTTGCGAGAATTAAAAATTCTTGGCAAGATTTAAAAAAATTTTAGATCAAGGGAAAGAAATGCAAGGAGATTTCCCATATTGATGAATATCGTTTTTTGTGGTAGGGAATGAGTTCCGTTGTTTTATCTGCAGGGGGGAAATTTGTGTATGGACCGTTCTCTCATAAATAGCGGGAATATTAATCAGCCATATACTTGGGAAATGGAATAAGCAGTGAGAAAACGTGAAGTAAAAATATTTCCAACAGGAATTTTAGGTATATGCTTTGTTTTAACGGGATGTAATTTATCTGCTCCTACCTATGGGACAAATAAACCGGTTTCGATACAGTTTTTTGAAGATGTTGCTAATATTGCTTCATTAACACCAGTAAATAACAGCAGTCAGGTTGTTATAAAGCCTCGCCCAGAACTTGTGATACCAAGTCCTAGCGCACGTCGATTTTTGCCGGTGCCACAACAAGATAGATCTGTCAATAAGGGCGCAGTATCAAAACAGCATCAAGAAAGTCATTTTTTTCCTCACAAAGGGTCTTCAGTTAATGGCTTTAGTCCAGAAAATCTTTCACAGTTGAATGCTAAACAACGACAAGAATATTTACGTCGTCAAAGAGCACAAATTGGAAGTCCAAAATACCGTCGCTATCTTACGGAACCACCTTTAAGTTATCGCCAACCGGCAAAGACTGCTCCTATTGGTCGCTAGAGAAGAAATATTAAAGTATATGAGGTGTTCTTCCTATTACTTATAATATCAAGTTCTCATCCGCGCAGAGCTTTCCTTTTGCAGCAGGGGAGCATGAAATATATGGCAATAGCATCAAGAGAGTGGTGCTGTGTTTATTTCACAATAAATATTTCTCAAGTTTTTCAAACCCATTTCACACCATCGCTCGTTTGGGGGATATAACGTGAAATCTATTGTTGTACCGCCATCTTTATGCTTATGAAGGAGCAGGTTGTTATCATCATTGTTTTGCTAGCCTTTAATGTTCTGACAGTCCGTGGCAGTGAAGAGTCTTCATAAGGAATACTTTTAGTCTTTTCTAAATTGTTTTTTATCCAGATGGTAATCACACTTTGTGATGTGTAAGAAAGAGATTTTTATTGATTCACCATAAACAGATTTGAAATGAGCATATTCTACGATTTTTTGGACTTTATATTTTATAGATAAAACAATGAATTATTCTCATAAATGAATAAATCAATCTAATAGAAGCGCTATGCAGTGTTAAAAGAGTGTTAGAGGAAAATCAGTTTTCACTATATTAAAAAGATTAATCGTCTTTTTTAAAGAATAGAATAGTTTCTAAAGAGTGAAAGTTATGGATAAAGAATTGTTTTTAGCATCGCTTTTGGATAAAAAAATCTTTCAGTAATTGAGAAGCTTCTTTTTCTTTAAAACCAGAATAAATTTCAGGTTTGTGATGACAAGTTGCTTGCTGATAAAAACGTGGGCCATTTTCTATAGCGCCTCCTTTTGGATCATTTGTTGCATAATACAGACGTCGTATGCGTGCAAATGAAATGGCAGCAGCACACATAGCGCAAGGCTCAAGTGTTACGTAAAGATCGCAATCAGGAAGCCTTTCGCTTTGCAATGTTTCGCAAGCCATACGAATTGCGCGCATTTCTGCGTGTCCTGTAGGATCATGGGCAGATTTTATAAAGTTACCAGCACGTGCGATGATAGCTTTTCCACGTGTAATGACAGCGCCTACGGGAACTTCATCTTTTTTTGCAGCCCACTGCGCTTCCAAAAGGGCTATTTCCATGGGCGTTAAAGTCATAATATTCTTTCTACTGACGGCATAGAGAATTTAAAGATTTCTCGATAAGGAATGTTATAGCATGAATAATTTTATTACGCTTTTATAATGAAAGGAATACCTTTATTTTTTAAGTGGTTAAAACAAACTTGCAAGTCAATGGATACGTTATTGTTGTTAAAGGATAGAAAATGATAAATGATTGTGCTACTTCCTCTTTCAGGATAAGCGGTATGGTGCATATGAATAATTTTCTGAACATACTGGCAAAAATTGGTTTGAAACGCAAATGAATGAAAATAATGAGAGTGAACGGATTGCTAAAAGGTTAGCGCGTGCGGGCGTTGCCTCGCGTCGAGATGCAGAAATGATGATTGTTGCAGGACGTGTTTCTGTGAATGGTACAGTTGTGACAACGCCTGCTTTTAATGTTAGCCGTTCTGATGCGATTAAAGTTGATGGCAAACCTTTACCTCCTATAGAACGAACGCGTTTATGGCTTTACCATAAACCAGCAGGGCTTGTCACCACGAACCGTGATCCGGAAGGTAGACCTACAGTATTTAGTCATTTACCAAAAGGGATGCCACGCGTTCTTTCTGTTGGAAGGCTTGATATTAACACGGAAGGACTTTTGCTCTTAACCAATGATGGTGGCTTAGCGCGCGTATTAGAGCTTCCTGTAACGGGGTGGGTCCGCAAATATCGCGTCCGCGCTCATGGAAGAATAAAGCAGAGTGCGCTGGATAACCTTAAAAATGGTATTGCGATTAATGGTATTTTTTATGGTTCGATTGAAGCCTCAATTGAACGGGAACAAGGGTCTAATATATGGCTTTCTGTTGCTTTGCGAGAAGGAAAAAATCGTGAAATAAAGAATGTTTTAGGGGCGTTGGGATTATCCGTTAATCGTTTAATCCGTGTCTCTTATGGCCCATTTCATCTCTCTGATTTAGAAGAAGGAGCTGTACAAGAATTAAAGGGGCGGATGTTACGAGATCAGTTGGGAGAGCGTTTGATTATGCAGGCTAATGCCGATTTTGATGCTCCTATTCTGAAACCCTTTTCAAATTCTGCAGTTGTTGCGGAAAAGCAAAGACAGAAGGATGTTTCAGTTGCCAATGATGGTTGGGTCTTTTCAAGTGAAAGAGCAATACGACGCAGCACGAGAGATCGTTCTGTTGAGCATAGTCGCGCACGGTTAAGGACAAAATCTCATGAGAATATGCATAAAGGCAAAAATGAGGAAGGAAAAGCAGAGCGTTTTCTACCGCGTTCTCGTCGTGCAAATGTTTGGATGGCTCCTGGTGCACGTCCGCAGAGTGCACGGAGGAAGCTTTCCTATAGTGAGGAGAAATCGCAGGCTCATAAGAGCGATTTAACTGGTAAAAAATCCTTTCATCAAGGCAAAGAAAAATTAAAAGATAATCACTTGAAGAAAGAGAAGGGGGAGCGTTTTATTCAAAAACGTGGCAAAACATCTTACGATGAGATGCGTGCATTTAGTAAGAAAGATCACTTTTCTAAGGATAAAGAGAAAATGAAAAGAGGTGGTCCTGATGAGCGTTCTTTTCAGAGAAAAGATAAGGTAAAATCGTTTAGTGGTGCTCTGAAAAAATCTAAACCACATAGAGATGGTGCAAAAACGTCGAAGAGATTTGGAGGACCACGTGCGGATTATCGGCGGTAAATTTGCTGGGCGTGTTTTGTTTTCGCCTGTTGATCAATCGATTCGCCCAACGAGTGATCGTACGCGAGAAAGCCTTTTTAATATTCTTTCTAGCCGTGAAGAACAGTTTTGGACCAATAAACGCATCCTTGATCTGTTTGCTGGTACTGGTGCTTTAGGCATTGAAGCCCTTTCACGTGGAGCAAAGGCTGCTGTTTTTGTTGAAAACTCGGTTGAGGGGCGTGGTTTGCTTCAAAAAAATATCGAATCCTTTGAATTACAGTCAATCGGACGGATTTTGCGGCGTGATGCAACCAAACTTGGCAAGATTGGAACAATGCTTCCATTTGATGTTATCTTTGCTGATCCTCCCTATAGTCGTTGTTTAGGTGAACAGGCTTTTGTAGAAGCTTTGCGAGGGGGATGGGTAAAAGCGGATACACTCTTTATACTTGAAGAAAAGAAAGATACAATCATTCATTTACCCGACGTTTTTTATCTAGATGATGAGCGTTTTTATGGTGATACAGCAATACGTCTTTATAAATTACGATTGCTTACGTCTTGAGAAAGTTCTTTTTTCTCCTTTTTTCTATCAATGATTTATCAACAGTTAAAACTTTTTAGCCATGTCAGTCTACATTGATATCTTAAATGGTGCGTAAATTCTCTTTTTGTTATTGTATGGACTTAAAAAACAGATATTTTTATTTAAGGGAGACAATAATGTTCATCTATACTGAATATTTGTGTGTTTATTTTATTAATATCGCTTGTTGATTTAATCATTCCCTATTAATGGTACTTGAAAAGATTAAATATCTTATCGTTGTGAATCTTTAAGAGTAATTGATATATTACTCTTTGTCACTAAGATACCTAATTTTGTAGAAAAGGGGGAGCTTATCATGTTTAAATGGAGCTATAGTGAAGAGATTAGTACACAAGCAAGTGCAGAGCAGATTTGGTCTATGTGGCAAGACGTAGCAACATGGCCTTGCTGGGATAGTGAACTTGAATGGGTAGAGTTTTCTGGTGCTTTTAAAGAAGGCGCTATAGGGCGCATGAAACCTAAAAAAGGACCAATAGTAACTTTTACACTTGATAAAGTTATAAAAAATGTTTGTTTTTCTGATTATGCGAAACTCCCTCTTACACGCATGAGCTTTGATCATGAATATATTTGTTCAACCAAATCTGGTTCTTCAAATAACAAAATTCGTCATACTGTAACGATGTATGGTTTACTTTCTCCTTTCTTTGGAATGATTATTGGATCAAAAATTAAGTTACATCTTCGCGATGCAATGATTGAAATGAGCAGACGCGCTCTTACTGAAAATAAAGCTCTCTGATGTATCTTCATAAAGAAGTTTATGACGGCTCATTTTGTTGAAGTTATTTAATGAAAAGACGTATTTTTAGGCTGTTGATATTTTAGTTTCTTGACAAGATTACTGTTTTTTATATGAGAGAGCTTATAGAAGTAAAGAAATATCCTAAAAGATAAATCATTTTCTTGATTTTTGCTTGAGAATTGAGGAAAGCCGTAGGAATGAGGAAGATTATTTAACACTCCAGAGGATAAAAAGCATGTGGTTTAAGTTGTTTTATACTTTTTGAATTTTTGAAGGTTTTGGCTTAAATCCAAGAGTTATTGCTAAGTCCTCTATTGATTTACGAGTTTTTTTGGTGATCTGATGGTGCGTTACAAATTTGGTTTTTAAAATGATAAGGGCTGATGAGAAATCTTGAAACTAAAGAGATTTTACGACATATTACCTCTTTTCATAAAGAAGCTAAAAGGAAAGTGATTTAATGCATTAAAAAAAGAATGCATGAGATGTGCATAATTTTATGAATGAACAAACAAGAATTATATTCTGATGTATATGAATTTTTCAGAGTGCTGATCAATGTAAATAATAAAATATTTTAGGGAGTCTATGAATGACTGACAAAAACCAGATTGAGAAAGCGGTTTCATTGGTTGAAGCGGCGAGGCGTTCTGGGGCGGATGCTGCTGATGCTGTTATTGTTCATGCGCATTCCACCAGTGTATCTGTTCGTTTTGGGAAAGTTGAATCGACAGAAGCAGCTGAGAGCAATGATTTTACTTTAAGGGTTTTTGTTGGAAAAAAAGTAGCAAGTGTTTCTGCTAATTTAGCGTCTTATCCGCAAGAACTTGCAGAACGTGCTGTTGCAATGGCTAAAGCTTCTCCCGATAGTTTATTTGAAGGTTTGGCAGATAAAGAGTGTTTAGTTAAGAATCCTAAAGATCTTGATCTTTTTGATGATTTTGTACCCAGCAGTCATTTTTTAACAGAGGATGCTTTAAAAACAGAAGCGGCAGCTCTGGATGTTAAAGGTGTAAGCAATTCTGGCGGCGCTGCAACAGCGTATGGCCGTAGTGGTTTTATTCTTGTGACCAGCGATGGTTTTTGTGGCTCCTATCGCTCTAGTTACTTTTCACGTTCTTGCAGTGCTCTTGCGGGGGAAGGGACACAGATGGAGCGGGATTATGATTATACAACAGCTTTACATTTTTCTGATTTAGAGGATGCAGAAACTGTAGGAAAGAATGCAGGGCTTGGTGCTGTTCGACGTGTGGGGGCTGTTCGTGCAGCAACAGGAGGCATTGATGTTATTTTTAGTCCGCGTACAGCGCGTGGAATTGCAGGGCATATCGCCTCTATGGTCAATGGGGCATCTGTAGCACGCAAAACGAGTCTTTTACAGGACTTCTTAGGCAAGCCAGTGATGAAGCCTAATGTTAATGTGACCGATCAGCCTTTGCGATTACGGGGAAATGCTTCTCATCCTTTTGATGGAGAAGGGATAGAGGGGAAAACACTCAATATTATTGAAAATGGTATTTTAAAAAACTGGCTTCTTTCATCATCCACAGCACGTGAATTGGGGCTTCAAACCAATGGACATGGTGTGCGTTCGGGGTCATTGGTGCAGCCGACAAGTACAAATTTTGCTATTGAACCGGGTTTAGTATCACCTTGCGATATGATAAAAGATTTAGGAAATGGATTTTATGTGACAGAATTATTCGGTCATGGCATTGATTTTGTTACCGGTCAGTATAGTCGAGGTGCTTCTGGTTTTTGGATTGAAAATGGTGAAATTGCTTATCCGGTGAGTGAAGTAACACTAGGCTCTGATTTGCTCCATATGTTAGCACATTTAACACCTGCCAATGATATTGATCGGCGTTATGGGACAGCGGCTCCAACATTGTTAATTGAAGGGATGACACTTGCAGGAAAATAACACGCATCATTCTTCTGATTTAAATCTTTTGCGTGAGGTTTGTCGAGAGGCAGGAGATTTAGCAATGCGGTATTTTGGATGCACCTTGGATGTTTGGATGAAAGAGGGTAATTCACCGGTCAGTGAAGCAGATTTTGCTGTTGATCATTTTTTGAAAGAGAAGCTTCTTGGGGCACGTCCAAATTATGGATGGATTTCAGAAGAAACAAAAGATAATCGAGAACAACAAAATTATGAGCGCTCCTTTGTGGTTGACCCTATTGATGGAACACGAGGTTTTCTTTCTGGCAGTCCTTATTGGTGTATTTCGGTTGCTATTATCGAGAATGGTCGTCCTATTGTGGGCGTCTTACAATGTCCAGCTCAAGGAGATGTCTATGCAGCTGTCACGGGTGGAGGGGCCACATTAAATGGGATGAAACTTCCTCGTTTAGCCTTTCAGGTTCATCGAAAATATAAAATTTCGCTTGATAAATCGCTCGCACAAAAATTACCCGATGATTTTCTCAATCGGTTTAGTCTTTACCATTATCTTCCCTCTCTTGCTTATCGTATTGTTCTCGTGGCTCAAGACGAGATCGATATCGTGTTAGTTCGTCCGAATTGTCATGAATGGGATATTGCCGCGGCTGATCTTATTTTGCATGAATGTGGAGGGCGTTTTTTATCGCTTGATGCCCCTTTATTATCTTACGGAATTGAACCTTATCAATATGGACTTTTAATTGCTGGTAAAAATAATTGCTGTCAGGATATGATAGATGTTGTTCATCAAGCAAAGTTAGTTTAATCGCGTAAAAGCACACTAAAATTATCTGAATGATATGGAGGCACATATGACCCAAACCAACGGAAAAAAGCAATATTTATACCTTGTATTTGGTGGTGAATTAAAAAATCTTAAGAGTAATCAATTTAAAAACGCTGATGATTTAGATGTGGTTGGTATTTTTTCAAGTTATCAATCCGCTAAAGAAGTATGGCAGGCAAAAGCACAAAGCAGTGTAGATAATGCATTACAACGTTATTACATCGTGGATTTGCATCAGTTTTTTAATACTGAAACAGGCGATGCAGAATAAAGCTTGAATATTTGATCATTATATCCGCTATCTTATACTCGTTTATCGTGCTCTCTCAGAGGCCCATCTTTTAAGAAAAATAGAATATCATAGAAGAAAATGCTATTATTATTGTAACTCATAGATTTCCTAAGAAAATATTTCTCAAGGCGTAAAATCTATTTTATAATGGTATTTGCGCGAGGGATAAATCCATATATCGCTGTCTTTTACGCTTAAATATGAACAAAAATGCAAGTTTTCACCTTTGTACATTTTGTCAAAATATTAGAATAAACTTTCGCGCTTGAGATAGGACATAAGAGGCATGGTTACTCCTTTTTTCAGTATTTTTTTATCTATACTCCCTCTCTCTGTGGTGTGTAAGCAAAAGGTTTTGATTACTTCAACATAAGGTGGCTATAAATAATTGAGGGGCAAGTTACGCAGTGGCAAATCATTATACATTAATATACTACCTAATTATGCGAATATCGTGTGATTAAGTTTTTAGATTTAATGTCAGAGTGCGTAAAAGCATTCAAAAAAAGAGGCGATACGTTTAAGTGCTTTTGGTAAAATATAGCACTTATAGATAACAAGGTGGTTTGTATAAGTTTTTATTATGAAAGAAATGAGGTATATCTCTTTATTTATAAGATAGATTTAGATAACAATTGCAAAGACACAAAGGTGCGTGTTACCCATTTGTTATCGCTTTTTTTACATAAGAAATATTATCTCAGAATTTTTTTGTTCTCAAATTGAGAAAACTTTTTCTCTATTTTTTCTTAATTGTGCAAAGATAAATATAGAATTTACAAAACAGTGTAAGTGCAACATGATTGTGATTGGAATAGAAAGTGTACAGCATATCACGTTTATAAAAAAATTTGAGTATTATTAACGTGTGCAATGCCTTTAAATCTGAGAAAAAATATGGCTATAAATGTGCCTATTTCATATGGAAGGTAAAGAAAGCTGGAAAAAGACATTGTATAGTCAATGATCTGTATACTCTATTGTATTTTGTGTATATGTTATTCTTATAGGAATAATTTTTGAAAAAGGGGATAAAATTATGTTCCTTTTCTCTTTGTATCTTTAAATTTTTCATGGGAGAAATATTTTTTATCCAAGATACGGATAGTCTTAAAAAAACATAGATGTAAACCAATGGTGTTGATGAATTTTTTAATAAAGTGAGCCTATAGATATCTCAAAACAGCTGAATGAGGTGATGTTAAATGGTAGAATTAAAGGCACATGTGGCTCTTTTAACCTATCGGATGATTGGCTTTTTCTTATATCCTGTTATCCCTTTTTATTTGTTTTTTCGTGCTATCCGTGGAAAAGAAGAGTGGTGTCGCAAAAAAGAGCGTTTAGGTAAAAGCTCCCTTCTACGTCCTCAAGGTTCATTAGTTTGGTTGCATGCAGCAAGTGTGGGAGAAACACTTGCGCTTGTTCCACTTATTAATCATATTTTATCATTAAAAATAAATGTGTTATTGACGACGGGGACGGTAACATCTTCTTCTCTTGTGAGAAAACATTTTGGGAATCGGTTGATTCATCAATATGCGCCTTTGGACTTGGATTTTGTCGTGCGGCGTTTTATTCGTCATTGGAAGCCTGATCTCGTTTTGGTTTGTGAATCGGAAATTTGGCCTCTGCGTATTAAAGAATTAGCCAAAATGTGTATTCCGCAGATTCTGGTTAATGCCCATATGTCTGAACATTCTTTTAAAGCGTGGCAAAAACGGCGCGTTCTTGCCAAACATATTTTTAAGGATATTGATTTGGCAATTAGTCAGAATGAAAGAGATGTCATTTATTACCATACACTTGGCGTAAAATCTGTTACGTTTTCTGGTAATCTGAAGGCTGATGTTTTTTTGGTTGAAGATCAAGCATTGCTTACACGTTATCGTAATGCTATCGGTAATCGCCCAGTTTGGGCTGCTATTTCAACGCATGAAGGAGAAGAAGAGATAGCTTTTGAGGTCCATAAGATTGTTAAAAATTATTTGCCAGATTTATTAACGATTATTGTACCTCGTCATCCTGAACGTATAGAAGATCTTATCAAAAAATGTGACAATCAGAGTTTACGTTTTATTCGCAGAAGCAGAAATGCTATTCCAGATATGAATACCGACATTTTATGGGGAGATACGATTGGAGAAATGGGACTTTTTCTTCGTTTATCGAAAGTTTCTTTTGTTGGTAAGTCGTTATGTGGAAAGGGTGGGCATAATCCATTGGAATTGGCTTTGCTGGATTCCGCTATTTTAACGGGACCTCATATTTCAAATTTTCAAGAGATGTTTGAACAATTTTTAAGGCATGATGCAGCATATATGGTTCAAGATACAAAACAACTTGCGATTGAAGTGTATAAACTTTTAACAAATGAAATATTGCGAAAAGAAATGGTCGATAAGGCCCATGAGGTCGCAATGGGTATGGCAGGTGCACTTGAGCGTACATTAAAGATTTTAGATCCATTTTTACAACCCCTTGTCATACAAACAGGTTTACGTCAGCGTCAGAGTGGATATGCATATTAACGCCCCTCATTTTTGGTGGAAAAATAAAAGCTTTTTGCGTTTTTTATTAGCTCCAATTTCATGGGGGTATGGTTATTTTGCACATCGTTTTATGGCAAGACAGCCTCCCGTAATTGATCTTCCGGTTTTATGTATTGGAAATTTTACATGCGGTGGTACGGGTAAAACGCCAGTTGTTATTGCTTTTGCCAAAGTAGCTAAAGAACTTGGTTTTGTTCCTGGTGTTGTATCACGTGGTTATGGTGGAGATGTTAAAGGAGTGCATCTTGTAAATGAGAAAGATGACACTGCCCACGATGTTGGAGATGAAGCTCTTTTACTGGCACAGCATGCTTTTGTCGCTATATCGGTTAATCGTTATGCAGCAGCACAACGGCTGAAAAAAGAGGGATGTGATCTTATTTTAATGGATGACGGTTTTCAAAGCCGCCGCCTTTATATGGATTATGCGTTACTTGTTGTTGATGCGATGCGTGGTTTTGGTAATGGAGCTGTCTTTCCAGCAGGACCTTTACGTGTTCCATTAAAAACGCAATTTTCTTTTATGGATAGCGTTTTATTGATTGGTCACTCAGATGGGAGTGATAATGTTACTTTTCTTGTTGCGCAGACAGGAAAGCCTTTGCATCGTGCTCATCTTAAGGCAAGTGCTTCTGATGAGGTTTCAGGAAAACCGTTTTTAGCATTTGCAGGGATTGGTAATCCAGATAAATTTTTTCAATCCATTAAAGAATTATCTGGTCATGTGGTACAAACTTATACCTATCCAGATCACTATTTTTTCACGGATAAAAATTTAACAAGTCTTGTGCAAAAAGCTCAAATGCACAATTTATGGCTAGCGACAACAGCTAAAGATTATATCCGTATACAGACAATTCATACGCAAAAAGATTTAAAAAATCTTATTGTTTTTGATGTAGAAGTCGATTTTCTTCAAAAAGATTTCTGTCGCATACTCCTTGAGGAGGTCATAACCCGCTTTAGAAAACGTTCTTATGAATTTTCTTGTCAGAAAGGCAAAGGCTAAATTTATAGCTTTTAAGGGGCTATTCTTTTTGTGTTTTTAACAATTGCTTGAGATATGGGTTGCATTCAAGTTCACGGTGATAGGAGATTTCACAACTAGCATATGCTTCCTGGCGGTGATGATTCCAATATTTTAAATCATCTATAGGGATTTTTTGCCCGCTAACGGCACAAATGGTATAGGTTCCATATTCCACAATGTCATATCCATTATTAGAATAACGGACTTTTGCTTCGCGTTCACCATTGGAAAACATTTTAGTTCCTTTTTACTTGACAGTATTATTCAAAAAAAATGCCATAAGATATATTATAAAGTCGAGAGTTAATTGAAAAATATTTTTCTTGTCAAAATGGTTAAGCGTTTATTTTCTGCCAAAAAGCCGTTCTATATCTGCTAATTTAAGTTCAATATAAGTAGGACGTCCATGATTACACGTACTTGTATTGGGTGTTGCTTCCATTTGTCGTAATAATGTATTCATTTCTTCGGGACGTAAAAGGCGCCCTGAGCGTATTGAGCCGTGACAAGCCATCGTTGCTGCAACATAATCAAGCATTGCTTTTAAATTATTTGTTGTATCATACTCAGCGGCTTCATCTGCAAGATCTTTAATAAGGGCTTGCACGTTGATTTCTCCTAACATAGAAGGTGTTTCGCGTACAAGAATTGCACCAGGTCCAAATGGTTCTATTCCTAATCCAAATTTTTGCAAAGCATCTTTGTGCGTTAAGAGGCATGTTGCATCCTCTTCAGAGAGTTCTACAATTTCGGGAATCAGTAATAATTGTGAAGGAAGTGGTTTGGTATAAAGGGCATTTTTAAGTGCTTCATAAACCAATCGTTCATGCGCAGCATGTTGATCGACAATGATCAAACTATCTTGAGTTTGGGCGATAATATAGTTTTTATGGATTTGTGCTCTGGCTGCACCTAGAGGATAAGATAATTCTTCTGACGAAGGTATAGTGCTTGAATAGGTAGCACCACTTGGTGTATTTAAGCCCTCCATAATAGGCGTGGCATCTTCTTTTAAACCAAAAGAGCTGGTATTCTCCAATGGTTTGTGAACCATTGAAGCGGCGGCAAAATGATGAGATTGCGGGCTGTAAGAAGAGGATTGGTGAGTGTTTTTAAAATTGCCCAGTGATTGTTGTATCAACGGTTTTTGTGTTTGAAAAGCTGTAAGCATTGCTTCAGAACGGGTTGAAGTTGGGCGAATACCAGATTGCTGCAATGCTTCACGAATGGCTCCAACGATTAAACCACGAATTAATCCTGGATCACGGAATCTCACATCAGCTTTGGCTGGATGAACATTAACATCGACCTCAGTAGGAGGAAGATCAATAAAAAGAATAGCAACAGGATAACGATCCCGTGTCATGACATCCGCGTAAGCACCTCGAATTGCTCCCCATAGAAATTTATCACGCACCGGACGTCCATTAACATAAGCAAATTGATGGAGGCTATTATTTCGGTTGAAAGATGGCAAACAAGCAAACCCCGTTAAGCGCACGGATTCGCGTTCAGCATTCAGTGCAATACTGTTAGGGGCAAATTCTTTTCCCATAATTTGGGTAATACGTTGTAATTGTCCTTGAGTATTATTTTCTGTAGCAAACAGTTCCATAGATGTTCTGTCTAGTCCTGAAAGAGAAAAACGGATATGTGGGAATGCGATAGCAATGCGCTTAATCATATCACTAATAGCATTTGTTTCAGCTCGATCAGTTTTCATAAATTTTAACCGTGCAGGTGTGACAAAGAAAAGATCTCGAACTTCAACAATTGTTCCCAGATTTGCAGCAGCGGGTTTGGGACCTACAATTTTGCCTGCAGTAACAGAAATTTCAGCAGCATTCTCCGCCTCTTTTGTCCGTGAAATGAGTTTGAGTTTAGCAACAGAACCAATAGAAGGGAGGGCTTCTCCTCTAAACCCAAGGAAGCAGATATTGTGTACGTCATCAGTAATTTTTGAGGTACAATGGCGAGAAACAGCTAAAGTTAACTGATCAGCAGAAATCCCACAACCATTATCACTTACCTTTATAAAATTTTTTCCACCATTTGCTGTAATAATTTCAATGCGTGTTGCACCGGCATCAATAGCATTTTCAACAAGTTCTTTGACAACATTTGCTGGTCGTTCAATAACTTCACCAGCGGCGATTTGGTTAATAATATTTTCGCTAAGATGGCGTATAATCATATAGATCCTAACAGGGCTCTTAAGGGGGGTATAGCAAATTATGATAACATCATTTGTGTAACATTCAAGAATGAGAAGGTATAAGATGTATTATTTCTAAACGCTTCTTATTTTTTCGAGAGCGTATTATACTAAATGTTTTTTATTGTTCAAAATATCAACAAATTACTTGGAAAAAATAGAAAAAATATTTTTTATCATCCTAAAATAACTTGCACCAATTTATCATCTAAGTCAAAAAAGAAACAGTGTAAAAAGGGAAGGCAACATATATGGCGCGTCTAAGCGGTATTTTAGCAGATAGAGATATACAAGCTTTGATTGATAATAACGTTCTGAAAGCGCACAGTCCGTTTGATAGATCTCAAATACAACCAGCAAGCCTTGATCTTCGTTTAGGGGAGAAAGCTTATCGTATCCGTGCTTCCTTTATGCCGGGCCTTGAGGCAAAAGTTTTGGATAAGCTTGAACGTTTAAAGTTGCATGAGTTTGATTTACGAGATGGCGCTGTTTTGGAAACAGGGTGTGTTTATATTGTTCCGCTTTTGGAAAGTTTGGCTTTACCAGAATTTTTATCTGCTATTGCCAATCCCAAAAGCTCTACGGGACGATTAGATATTTTTACACGGGTCATTACGGATAATGCTCAAGAGTTTGATAAAATTTGTGCTGGTTATCATGGTCCGCTTTATCTGGAAATTAGTCCACGAACATTTCCGATTTTTGTGCGTACTGGCTCGCATTTATCACAGCTTCGATTTAGAAAAGGACAAAGTTATTTAAATGAAACTGAGCTGTATACTTTGCAAAGGAAAGAAACGTTGATATCGGATGATCTTCCTAATATTAGCGCTGGAGGTATTGGACTTTCCATTAATTTAAAAGGAGATAAAAACGGGCTTATAGGTTATCGTGGTAAACATCATACAAGTGTTATTGATATCGATAAACGTGCTGCTGTTCACGTTTTAGATTTTTGGGAACCTCTCTTTGATCGTGGTCAAAGGGAGCTGGTTCTTGATCCTGATGAGTTTTATATTTTAGTCTCACGAGAGTTTGTGCATGTGCCTCCGCTTTATGCTGCAGAAATGACCCCTTTTGATCCTTTAGTGGGTGAGTTTAGGGTGCATTATGCAGGCTTTTTTGATCCAGGATTTGGGCATATGGAAGCGGGCGGTAAAGGGGCTAGAGCGGTTTTAGAAGTACGCAGCCATGAAGTTCCTTTTATCCTAGAGCATGGTCAAATTATTGGTCGTTTGATTTATGAGCATATGCTTAATCGACCGTCAGTCCTTTATGGGCATGATATTGGGTCACATTATCAAGCGCAGGGTTTAAAGTTGTCTAAACATTTTAAATGAGTTGAAACGGCGAATTTTGATAAAATATATGCAGAAAATATTGTTCTTCATAAAACCGGTAGCAAGCATTCTATTTTCAGCGTTAAAAGTTATAATAATTGCCTTATACTAAGAGGCATTTTTACTTCTTTTTTAACGTTTTTTATCCATGAGGGCTTCATTTATAATGAACAAAAGAATAGGTTTAATTCTTACCCAATATGTCATGCCTATATATTATGATAATAAATCGACCAGTTAATAAAATTCGATATAACAATAATGGATTCTTCTTTTAATACAAACATGCAAGAATCAGATGCTGCTATTAACTTCATTTTTCTAGAGCTTAAATATTTTATTTTCGTATAAAACTGATCATTAAGAGCTCATAAATAGTTTTTACTACAATTCAGTAATAGTTTTTTAATGAAGAATGTTCTAAGTTTAGGAACTCATTTATAGTTATTGTCGGAGAATTATTAAAGAGGAAGATCTTTTATTCCTATAAAAATTGAATTTTTTATATTCTATATGAATGAGATACTGTTAAAATTTTATGAACAACTAATAGGTCTGATTTTTAAGTATTCATATGAGAAAGTTTGATGTACGCTACAGCTTTATTTCAATTATTCATAAATACTTTTTTAGCTTTTGGGGGGAGAAAATTATAGTTTATACTTAATGAGTATAGACTTCATCTTTTTAAAAAAGACAGTATAAATAATCTTTAGAGGAAGAAACAAATTCAAATCATAGCGAACCAACAGAAGAAGCAATCGCTTTCGAAGAGATACTTATTTACAGGAAGTATAGCACTTCAATTGCACATAAACAATGTATGAGTAAGTATATTATTGATCCTACTCCATACTGTGAGGTTTAAGATTTGGGATAGAGAAAGAAAGGCGTTGTTTTTATCGATGAGTTTTTTTAGAAAGTTGCAATCTCTGTTACCTCTATCTATTCAATAGAGCGTTTTAGGAAGATGTCAAATAGGAGATACTGGGGCTCTTGTATTTTTTTAAGATGTCTTCGCTTTTCATTTAGGAACAATGGTGCCATCAATGATTATTTCTTCAACATTTGATTATCGCAAGGCTGCAAAGCGTCGTCTTCCTCCCTTTCTTTTTCACTATATTGATGGTGGAGCTTATGCTGAAGAAACGATGCGACGTAATTGTACAGATCTTCAAGCACTTGCACTACGTCAAAGGGTTCTAAGGCAAGTTGGTACCGTTGATCTTTCAATGAGGCTTTTTGATCAGACACTTAATTTACCGATTGTTCTTGCACCTGTTGGGCTAACGGGCATGTATGCACGCCGTGGTGAGATACAAGCTGCACGTGCAGCCGTTGCAAAAGGGATTCCTTTTACTCTATCTTCTGTTTCAGTTTGCCCTATTGCCGAGGTGCAGGAAGCAGTTGGAGATGCATTTTGGTTTCAACTTTATGTTCTCAAAGATCGTGGGTTCATGCGTGATGCATTGGAGCGTGCTTGGGCATCCGGTGTTCGCACGTTGGTTTTTACGGTTGATATGCCAGTTCCTGGGGCACGTTACCGTGATGCGCATTCAGGGATGTCTGGTCCTTATGCTGGATTACGCCGTTTTTTACAAGCTTTTACACATCCATATTGGGCTTGGAACGTTGGTATTATGGGGCGCCCCCATGATCTTGGAAATATTTCCACTTATCTCAAAAAGAAGATTGCATTGGATGATTATGTTGGTTGGATTGGTGCAAATTTTGATACATCAATTAGTTGGCATGATCTACAATGGATTCGCGATTTTTGGAAAGGAAAAATGATTTTAAAAGGTATTCTTGATCCAGAAGATGCGAGGGAAGCAGTACAATCTGGTGCTGATGGAATTGTTGTTTCCAACCATGGTGGACGCCAACTCGATGGTGTCTTATCAACGGCACGAGCATTACCCGTAATTGCGGATGCTGTAAAGAGTGATTTAGTTATTTTAGTGGATTCTGGTGTGCGTTCTGGTCTTGATGTTGTACGCATGATAGCACAAGGTGCAGATGCTGTCATGATTGGTCGTGCTTTTGTTTATGCACTTGCAGCAGCAGGTGAGAAAGGTGTTACTCACCTGCTTGATCTTTTTGCCAATGAAATGCGGGTAGCTATGACATTGACTGGTGCTCAGACAATCAAAGAGATTACGCACAAAAGCTTAGTGAATACAGATATTTTTAAGCAATGAAAGTTTTTATACTTCTTTTAGAAAAAGAAAAGTTTTAATAAAAGAGCATCATTATATATTTTACAGATATGTTGACATAACGTGAAAGAAAAAGGTCAAAAATCTCTTCTATAAAATGACAATAAATACCCAATAAATATAATAATAGTAAAAAATCTTAATAACAATCAAAGCAGAAAAATTACAAATAACACTTCATAAATCTGTTATTCACTTTGTTAAAATGCATTCTAAGGATAAAAAGGAACAAACGCTGCGAGCAAAGGCATAACAACTGTTGATATAGAAAAAATAGATATAAATAATGCTGTGAACATTTTTCCTCTCCTATTTATAAAAAATATAATAAACTATATATATTTAACATAAAATTAAATAC
>NZ_LR607217.1:0-24799 GCF_902162175.1 Bartonella saheliensis | reverse complement strand
CCGCAGAAACAACCAAAATGGCACCATCCATCTGTGCTGCCCCTGTGATCATGTTTTTCACATAATCTGCGTGTCCTGGACAGTCAACGTGGGCATAGTGACGGCTTTCCGTTTCATACTCAACGTGTGCTGTAGAAATGGTAATTCCACGGGCCCGCTCTTCTGGTGCTGCATCAATTTGATCATATGCTTTAAACTCACCAAAAAATTTCGTAATCGCTGCTGTTAACGAAGTCTTCCCATGATCAACGTGACCAATCGTTCCTATATTAACATGCGGTTTTGTTCGTTCAAATTTGCTCTTCGCCATTTGAGCTCTCCATTTTCCGTCCAAGCCAAGGACTAAGTTAAAAATTAATCTACCAACCTGAAATTACGCGTATTTCTTTTGAATCTCCAAAGCAACCGCCGAAGGGACAGGCTCGTAATGATCAAATTGCATTGTATACTGCGCACGCCCCTGGCTCATAGAGCGAAGGGTATTCACATAACCAAACATATTTGCCAATGGAACCATCGCATTCACAACCGTTGCAATACCGCGCGCTTCAGTTCCTGAAATCTGCCCCCGACGAGAATTGAGATCACCAATAACATCACCAACATAATCATCTGGTGTAACAACTTCCACCTTCATGATCGGCTCAAGAAGCTGTGCTCCTGCCTTCTTTGCACCATCACGAAAGGCTGCACGAGCAGCAATCTCAAAAGCCAACACAGACGAATCAACATCGTGATACCCACCATCGATAAGAGTAGCCTTTACACCAAGCATCGGAAAGCCTGCAAGAGGTCCTGACCCCATAACACTTTCAATCCCCTTTTGAACACCCGGAATATATTCCTTAGGAACAGCACCGCCAACAATCTTCGACTCAAAAATAAAATCATCACCTTCATGAGGTTCAAAAACAATTTTTACACGAGCAAATTGACCAGCACCACCCGATTGTTTCTTATGGGTATAATCAATTTCCGCCATTTTAGTAATTGACTCACGATAAGCAACTTGAGGCTGCCCAACATTTGCCTCAACCTTAAATTCACGCCGCATACGATCGACGATAATATCAAGATGAAGCTCACCCATTCCAGCGATAATGGTCTGACCAGATTCCTCATCTGATTTAACACGAAATGAAGGATCTTCCGCAGCCAAACGATTAAGAGCAATACCCATTTTTTCCTGATCTGCTTTTGTTTTCGGTTCAATTGCAATCTCAATAACAGGCTCCGGAAATTCCATCCGCTCCAGAATAACAGGTTTTAAAGGATCACAAAGTGTGTCACCTGTTGTTGTCTCCTTAAGACCCGCAAGAGCAACAATATCACCAGCAAATGCCTCTTCAATATCCTCACGAGAATTTGAATGCATTTGAAGCATACGTCCTAAACGCTCTTTCTTCCTCTTCACAGTATTCTCAAGAGAAACGCCTTTGTGAACCTTACCAGAGTAAATACGACAAAAAGTTAACGAACCAACAAAAGGATCATTCATAATTTTAAACGCAAGCATAGAGAGCGGAGCTTCATCAGAAGATTCGCGTGTCGTCTCAGCTTCAGTTTTCACATCAATACCCTTAATCGCCGGAATATCAACCGGAGAAGGAAGATAAGAAACGACAGCATCCAGAAGTGGTTGAACACCCTTGTTTTTAAAAGCTGTACCACAAAGAACAGGATGAAACTGAACCTCTACGGTTCCCTTACGAATGAGAGAAACAAGCTGCTCGTTGGTTGGCATAACACCTTCCAAATAAGCCTCCATAGCGGACTCATCAACTTCCACAGCCATCTCAATGAGTTTTTCACGATACTCTTCCGCCTTTTCCTTTAAGTCAGAAGGAATTTCACTTATCACCGCTGAGGCACCAATAGAACCATCCCACTTTAAAGCCTTCATCTCAACAAGATCGACAACACCTTCAAAGTCATTTTCCGCACCAATCGGCAACTGCAAAACAAGCGCTTTAGCTCCCAACCGAGAACCAACCATTTCTACACTACGGTAGAAATCAGCACCTATTTTATCCATTTTATTAACAAAAACCATGCGCGGCACACGATATTTCTCAGCCTGCCGCCAAACGGTTTCTGTCTGAGGCTCAACACCAGCATTAGCATCCAACAATGCTATCGCCCCATCAAGAACACGCAAAGAACGCTCAACCTCAATCGTAAAATCAACGTGCCCTGGCGTATCAATGATATTAAAGCGACGCTTACGACCATCACGCCCTTCCCAAAACGTTGTCGTCGCAGCAGATGTAATGGTAATGCCGCGCTCCTGCTCCTGCTCCATCCAATCCATCGTAGAAGCACCATCATGGGTCTCACCAATTTTGTGATTCTTACCCGTATAGAACAGAATACGTTCAGTCATCGTAGTCTTACCGGCATCAATATGCGCCATAATACCAAAATTACGATAATCTTCAATTTTATATTCGCGAGCCATTATATTTGCCTTAGTTTAAAACTTCTACCAGCGATAATGCGAAAATGCACGGTTAGCCTCAGCCATACGATGGACATCTTCACGCTTTTTCACGGCAGAACCGCGATTATTAGCTGCATCCATAAGTTCAGCAGATAAACGCTCAATCATCGTCGTTTCATTCCGCCCACGTGCTGCCGAAATCAACCAACGAATCGCAAGAGCCTGACGACGATCAGGACGAACATCGATCGGAACCTGATAAGTAGCCCCTCCAACACGACGAGAACGAACCTCAATATGAGGAGCAACATTCTCTAAAGCCCGATGAAAGAGATCTACTGGATCTGTTTTTACTTTTCTCTCCACAGAATCAAGCGCACCATAAACAATACGCTCTGCAACTGACTTTTTACCATCAAACATAATGGCATTCATAAATTTTGTAATAACCAAATCACCAAACTTAGGATCTGGATTAATTTCACGCTTTTCTGCTCTATGACGACGGGACATTAGCTTTGTCTCTCAATATTATTTTGGACGCTTCATTATTTTGGACGCTTCGCGCCATACTTTGAACGACGCTGTTTACGATTCTTGACACCTTGAGTATCAAGCAAACCACGAATAATGTGATAACGAACCCCTGGTAAATCTTTCACACGACCACCACGGATCATCACAACAGAGTGCTCTTGAAGATTATGTCCCTCTCCAGGAATATAACCAATCACTTCAAATCCATTCGTCAAGCGAATCTTAGCAACTTTACGAAGAGCAGAATTAGGCTTCTTCGGTGTTGTTGTATAAACACGCGTACAAACACCACGCTTCTGCGGATTCGACTGCAGAGCAGGAACCTTATTACGTCTAACTGGCGCCACACGCGGCTTGCGAATCAACTGGTTTACGGTAGGCATGCAACCTTCCTCTTTTCGATATACATTCGTCTCACCCAATCGGGTATTTCTATTTTTGGCTCCATCCACTCCAATAGAACAGGAACAGATGTCTAATTCTACACACAAAATCGGGCATAGCTGCTAAAAACAGACTACCCGATCATAAGCAGAGAAGGCAATAGCCTTTTGCACTAGCATTTGCTTTTAATCCTCTTAACACCCGTTTAAATGATCTTTTGCTTCATATCCAAAATAAATGATCATCTCCACATCGGTTATGTTCGTGTCTAATAGCGAGAACACAGACATTCGTCAAGAACTAAACAGCAGAAAGTTTTCAAAAATCAAAATAAATTAAATTTTAAAACTTTAAATTTGCTTTTATTGGGTCTCTTGATAAATCAATTTACCATAGTAATATCGCCCTATAAACAAAAAACAACAATGTGACTGCGATAAAATATTAACACAGCAAATTAAATTGCATATTTATTATCGGATGATGAGTGCCATGAAAATAGCAACGTGGAATATTGCTGGAATAAAAGCGCGACATGAAACATTATATCAATGGCTACAGCAGAGTCAGCCAGATATAGTCTGTCTACAGGAAATTAAAAGTATCGATGAAAATTTTCCACGTGATGCAATAGAAAATCTAGGTTATCATATAGAAACACACGGACAAAAAAGTTTTAATGGCGTTGCGATTCTTTCTAAAAAAACACCGGATGAAGTGATCCGTCGATTACCAGGCAACGATAATGATGAACAAACACGCTACATCGAAGCCGTTTATTCAACAAACAAAGGTGTTGTGCGTATTGCATCTCTCTATTTGCCAAATGGAAATCCTATTGAGAGTGAAAAATATTCCTATAAAATGGAATGGATGGAAAGATTATACGCACATGCAAAATCATTGCTTGCGTATGAAGAGCCCCTTATTTTAGCCGGTGATTATAACGTTATCCCGACCTCACTCGATGCAAAAAAACCTCAAGAATGGAATCAAGATGCCTTATTTCTTCAAAAAACAAGAAAAGCATTCCAGCGTATCCTTTATTTAGGTCTTTACGATGCTATCCGAAATGTCACCGATACACCCTCTTTTAGTTTTTGGGATTTCCAAGCTGGAGCATGGCCTAAAAATAATGGGATTCGCATTGACCATTTACTCTTATCACCAGAAGCAGTTGATCACCTTATTTGCGCTCATAGTCAAACAGAAGTAAGGGGATACCCAAAACCATCCGACCACGTTCCTGTTTGGATTCATCTTAATATCAATTAAGGAAGTATAACGCTCATCTCATAAGACAACAAAAAAAATTCCACTCAAAAGAATAACTATGCTACACCATTCAAACAGTATATCTTAAGTAACTAAAATAAAAATGAATAAATGGAGGACATAAATGAAGAAATCATTATTAATGTTTATTGTAACAGCAGCCATTGGGCTCACAAGCGTCGCGCACGCTGAAAATGATACACTTGAAAAAATAAAACAAACAGGGGAAATCACTTTAGGTGTTCGTGAATCATCTGGTTTGGCTTACGCCCTTGGTAATAATAAATATGTAGGCTTTCATACAGAAATGGCAGAACGTATCATTGATGATATCTCAAAAAAAATTGGTAAACCGATTAAAATCCATTATCTTCCCATCACATCTCAAAATAGAATCCCTCTCTTAAAAAATAAAACTTATGATTTTGAGTGTGGCTCAACAACAAATGATATTGCACGTAGCAAAGAAGCAGCATTTGCTTATACAACATACGTTGAAGAAGTTCGGATTGCTGTAAAGAAAAACTCTAATATTAAATCTCTTGATGATTTAAATGGAAAAACAGTTGCAACGACCACCGGTACGACATCCGTTCAACTTATTCGTAAAAACAAACGTGCAAAAAACATTCACTTTAAGGTCGTCAAAGGAAAAGATCACGCAGATAGCTTCTTATTACTCGAATCGGGTCGTGCCGATGCATTTGTTATGGATGCCTCAATTCTTGCAGGACATATTGCAAAATCAAAAAATCCATCGGATTACGTCATTCTTGACACTGTACTTTCAGTTGAACCCATCGCCTGCATGCTGAGATTACATGACAAAAAATTTGAACAAGCAATCAATGATAGTATCCTACGTCAGATTAAAGACGAATCACTTGAAAAGCTTTATAATAAGTGGTTTATGAAACCGATTCCGCCTGCTAATACTGTTATGAACCTTCCCTTATCAAAACAAACAAGATATGCTTGGGATCATCCAAACAATAAGCCTCGCGAAAGCTACACAGAAAAAGATTTATAGAATTTGAAAAGAAAAACCACACTCTTTAAAAATTGAGTGTGGTTTATATTTTAGTTCACTTTTTAATAAATTCTGCTTATGTAGATAGACTTGATTTATCGTTCTATTTGTGAATGACTAATTTGAGGGAATATCAATTAATGGACTTTTCTTTCCTTTGTAGAGATGACCTTACTCAGACACTGGTAACAGGATGCTTGGGCACACCCGGCGTAAGTCATACTTATTTAGATACACTTCTTGATGGCTTAAAAAATACGGTTACTTTGTCCATCACTTCGCTTATATTAGCTATATTTTGTGGCATTATTATAGGAACAATGCGCACTTTACCTAAAACGTTCATCATCAATTGTGTATTTCGCACAATCGGTGCTATTTGGGTAGAAATTATGCGCAACATTCCCCTCCTAGTACAGGTATTTTTATGGTATTTTGTTGTTCCTAAGATTTATCCACCTGCGATGAAATTTTCCCCTATTCTCTTAGTAACATGCGCGTTGGGGTTCTTTACATCGGCCCGTATTGCAGAACAAGTTCGTTCAGGCATTGAAGCGATTTCCTCAGGACAACGCTATGCTGCTATGGCAATGGGATTTACAACTTATCAAAGTTATCGCTATATCATATTACCGCGTGCTATTCGTACAATTATGCCGCCGCTTACTTCAGAAGCAATGGGCATTGTGAAGAATTCATCTATAGCATTCGCTGTTTCAATCAATGAACTCATGCAATTTCAATACCAAGCAATTGAAGAAATAAGCCATGTTTACGAAAACTATTTGCTTGTTACGATTCTTTATATTCTTATAGCCTTATGCGTATTCATTGTGATGACAGCCATTGAACAAATGCTCAAAATTCCTAATTTTCAAACAAAGGGAAATTGAATATGATAAATTTCATAAGCTCTCAGTTTGGACTTTATTTCCCTTTCAATTTTTCCGACTTTGATTTTTCCTTTTTTACCTTTGATGTATTTCGTTCTTACATTTTATCAGGTTTACTCTTTAGCGTTTTTCTAACACTTTTTGCAACGGTATTAGGATTTGTTTTCGGCACACTTTTAGCGATGATGCGCCTTTCTTCCATAAAACTTCTTTCTTGGGTTGCAATCGTTTACATAACAGCGATGCGTTCAATACCACTTGTGATGGTTATCTTATGGTTTTTTGTGCTTCTACCTTTTTTAACGGGAACATCTATCGGCGCCAATAAATCAGCACTTATTACCTTTACCGCATTTGAAACGGCTTATTTTGCTGAAATTATGCGTGCTGGTATCAATTCGGTTTCGCAAGGACAAAAATATGCAGGACAAGCTCTTGGGATGACCTATTGGCAAAGTATGTATATTGTCATTCTGCCTCAAGCCTTTAGAGATATGCTTCCAGTCTTTTTAACGCAAGTTATTATCCTTTTTCAGGATACAACCCTTGTTTATGCTATCAGCGGTCATAGCCTTTTGAATGGTTTTGATATTGCTGCTAATAATTTTGGTGTAAAGCAAGAAGCTTATATTTTAGCGGCTATTTTCTATTTTATTATCTGTTTTACACTGTCACAAATCGTTTTGTATTTACAAAAAAAAGTATCCATTATTCGCTAACAGGAAAAAAAATGTCTACTCATATGATCGAAATAAAAAATGTTTCTAATTGGTATGGCGAAATTAACGTTCTTAAAAATTGTACAACCAATATTAACAAAGGAGAAGTAGTTGTCGTTTGTGGGCCATCCGGCTCAGGAAAATCAACACTCATTAAAACGATTAACGCTCTCGTCCCTTTTCAAAAAGGCGAAATTTGGATTAATGGAACACCAGTTCATTCAAAAAAAACGAATCTGCCTAAATTGCGCAGTCATGTAGGAATGGTCTTTCAGCACTTCGAACTTTTTCCCCATTTATCGGTCACAGAAAATTTGACAATTGCACAAATTAAAGTCCTAAAACGAAGCAAAAAAGAAGCACTTGAACGTGGTTTGTTGTATCTTGAACGCGTTGGGCTCATTGAACATAAAGATAAATATCCGGGACAACTTTCTGGAGGGCAACAACAGCGTGTTGCTATTGCGCGTGCCTTAACTATGGATCCACTTGTTATGCTTTTTGATGAACCAACCTCTGCTTTAGATCCTGAAATGGTCGGTGAAGTACTTGACGTCATGATTAGTTTAGCAGAAGAAGGGATGACGATGATTTGTGTAACCCATGAAATGGGATTTGCACAAAAAGTCTCGGAGCGTGTTATTTTTATGGATCAAGGAACCATTCTTGAAGATTGTTCATCTAAAGAGTTCTTTTCTAATCCGCAAGAAAGAACACCAAGAACGCAAGAGTTTTTGTCTAAAATCCTAAGTCATTAGCTGTTTATCATCGCAAAAAGCTCTCTCTACTATAAACTTGGATACAAAATGATAGAGTTTAATGATGAATGAGAGAATGTAAAAAATATTGCAAGCAGATAGTTAAAAATTCTTATTTTTTAAAATATCCGCAACCAGTGAAATCGCTGTACGTCTTTCAAATTCATTACAACGAGCAAATGCCTGTTCTTGTAAAGGGTAGATCCAATTTCTGTCTTTTACGTTAGCTTTTTCATAGGCTGCAATTAACATTGCTGTCCCGCGAATGATTTTTCCTTCTTGAATCAGCATATTTCCAAGCATCGCTTGGGCAGAAGAATTTCCTTTTTTTGCAGAAAGTTTAAACCATCGTGCTGCTTGTATAAGATTCTTCTCCCTTCCCTCTCCCTTTAGAAATATTTTTCCTAAATGATATTGAGCTTTAGGATTTCCATAGTTCACCGCAGCACGCATATAAAGACGAGTTGCATAAGAGAGATTAGGTTTCACAGGCGATTGAGGAATACCCTTTTTTATAAACCCTGCAAGCCTAACCAATGCATCAGAAACATAACTTTCATCCTCTGAGCCAAGATCAGCACCTTTTTCAATGATGTATGCAAAAAAATGATAGGCCTTGTAATCATCTTTAGGGACACCATCACCATTTGCATAGATAGAGCCAAGTTTCCAATTTGCACCAATATGGCCTCTCTTAGCGGCACAACGTAGCGCTGAAATAGCCTGTTTTATCTGCCCATTTTTATAAGCAGACATACCACGCTTAAAAAAATAAAACGAACCATCATGCAATTCTTGTAAGCTATTAGCTTCTATTATATAAGCAGTCGAAAACAATCCCCCTAAAGTCACAATAACCGTGGCTTTCTTCCATATCTGAAATCGATTGATCATTTTCCCCCTCTCTCAATGTTAATTATTCTATTTGTTACAAATTTCTTTGTAGATCTTTAAATACTTCTTCTTAGTAAAAAATACGAGAAATTCTAAAGTAAAATTTTTAAAAGAAAAGACCGATAAATGAAATCTATCAAAAGTATTCAATAAACTTAAGCAGTTATTTTCATATACAAAAAGTTGACTTTTAAATACAAATAATCACTCTATATTTTTAATACATCCTTTAACATTGTAGGATTGTGTTATCTTAAAAATTTATATGAATGCGTAAAAATCATTTAATAAAATAACCTGCACATTGAACAGCATGTCGAAAAGGGAGGGAATATATAATGATCGTTAACTTATAACTTCACGATTATCTCTCCAGCTGAAAGATGAAATTTCTCATCCCCATCAATCTGTAAACAGTCCAGTTTTTTGGTAGATTCGAACTGTTGGTCACTTCATATGCTTTGCTTATAGATAATATATTGATTTATAAATATAAATTATCATTTTTAAGTTGAATTACACGCCCAATATAAGAGGATTCCCTTCCTCTTTCATATTGAAGCAATCAAAATCACTTGCGAGAATAAGCGATAATCGGGGTTTTCAGATGAACTTAAGAGAGGATTTAAAATACTTCGAATAAAGATACTCAAAGACAAGAGCTATCAAAACATTTGAGGCTAGAAAATATAATGACCTTCTGTTTGCGCTTTTATAAACTTTACAAGTAAGATTTCTCCTAAATATTTACCACTCCATATAAAAAAATAGCACATGTAAAATTTTATATGTCTTATTGTGCTCCATGAAGATATTTTACAAAAATAAAGCAAAATATTGATTTATAATGAATAATTTATTTTTTCTTATTGAAGGAGATCCCCAAAATACCGTACATTTAAAACTTGTTTTTATGTTAAATAAACCAACAAAATTATCCACTTTGCACATTACAAGCGGAAAGAGCCTGTGTAAAAAACGGTATAAGAAAGGACTAAAAATGGCTCTTATGAACCGCCACAACTGCCAAAGACTCTGCCACGCAACATTAAGCGCTAACCAAAGTGTGTGCAATAGCACTGACTCGTTACTTCACAAGCGTAAAGATGAGGAGGTTCAATAGCTTTACCGTTATACCATTCACGAGTGCCGACGCTAAATGAGCTTGGGTGCCTTAAGAGATACCTTTTTAATGATGAACATAAAAACATCAGCTTCAGCGAAAATTTTATGATCGTATTCATAAAAGACAGAAAAAATTTCTTAAAAAAATTGATACCAACCGTAATACTGTGAAATCATCTATCAAAAAAGTAAGAATCAACCTAATCGCTCTAAAGCAACAGATATCTTCTTTTGCGCAGCACGCAATTCTACAACCCTATTTTGTTCATTTTCAACAATTTCTGCTTTTGCATTTGCTATAAATTTGGGATTATTTAATTTAAGCGATATTTTTTCAATATCTTGTTCAATTTTACGGGCCTCCTTCCTTAAACGAACACGTTCAGCCTCCAAATCAATCAACTGCCCTAATGGCAAACAAAAAACAGCCTCTCCCAAAATCATTTGTGCCGATACTTCCGGAACTTTATCAGAGAAATCAATAACTTCAATACGGGCTAACTTTTTAAGAAGTGCATCATAACGCTGCACACGCTCTCGCGTCACTTCCCCTGCTTCGACAATGACAAGAGGTGCTTGCGTAGCCGCTGGAATATTCATTTCAAAACGTACAGACCGAATCCCTGTGACCACATCAATAAGCCAATTAATATCAGCAGCAGCCTCCTCATCGATCAATGTTGCCTCTGGCCATTTTGTCAACGCAAGCATATCCTCACGTTTGCCCCCTTGTGTTTCTGTAAGAGCCCACAACTCTTCTGTCATATGAGGCATAAAGGGATGAAGAAGCTTATAAACCTCATCTAAAACCCAAGCAGTACAAGCTTGAGCCTCATTTTTAGCATCTTCATTTTCACTCTGAAAGATAGGTTTGAGAAGCTCTAAATACCAATCACAGAATGTATTCCAAATGAAACGGTAAAGCGTAGCGGCAGCCTCATTAAACTTATAGTTTTCAATACCCGTCGTCACTGCTGAAATTGTTTTAGAGAGTTCTGTTAAAATCCAACGATTAAGCGCCAGCTTTGCGCATTCTGGCTTAAAAGAAGGATCATGCTTTACACCATTCATCTGTGCAAATCGGGTAGCATTCCACAATTTCGTAGCAAAATTACGATAACCAGCAATGCGGGAAGTATCAAGTTTTACATCACGACCTTGCGCTGCCATAATAGCCAAAGTAAAACGAAGAGCATCAGCGCTATACTGATCAATAAGCTCTAAGGGATCAATAATATTTCCCTTTGATTTTGACATCTTTGCACCCTTTTGATCTCGAACAAGAGCGTGCACATAAACCGTTGGGAAAGGAACTTCACCCATAAAGTGAAGCCCCATCATCATCATACGAGCAACCCAGAAAAAAATAATATCAAATCCTGTCACGGATAAAGATGTTGGATAAAAAGTAGATAATTCAGTTGTTTTATCTGGCCATCCTAATGTTGAGAAAGGCCAAAGAGCTGAAGAAAACCAAGTATCTAAAACATCTGGATCGCGGATTAATTCAACCACCTCACCATAATGAACAAAAGCCGCATCTAAAGCCTCTTTTTCACTTTTTTCAACAAAAACTGTTCCATCAGGACCATACCAAGCCGGAATCTGATGTCCCCACCATAATTGGCGAGAAATACACCAAGGTTGAATATTTTGCATCCAATTAAAATAGGTTTTTTTCCAACTATCGGGAACAAACTGCGTTTTTCCTTGTTGAACAGCTTCTAGTGCAGGCTTTGCTAATTCAACAGCATGAACATACCATTGATCTGTCAAAAAAGGTTCAATAGGTACACCACTGCGATCTCCATGAGGAACCATATGGGAATGATTATCAACAGAAGCCAAATATCCTCGTTCTTCCATCAAAGAAATAATCTTTTGGCGTGCGACAAAACGATCTGCTTTATCAAGACTTTCTATTAACATTTGTAATTCATCTGATAAAACCAAACCATCAAAAAATGCTTCATTCTCACGGAGAAAAATCTCAGCATTTTGGGTAAAAATATTGATTAAGCGTAAATCATTACGCTGTCCTACTTCAAAGTCATTAAAATCATGGGCTGGTGTGATTTTTACCGCACCACTCCCTGCCTCAGGATCAGCGTGCGTATCACCAACAATCAATAACCTACGACCAACAAGCGGCAAAAGAGCATTTTTACCGATAAGATTTTTATAACGCTCATCTTCAGGATTAACAGCAATTCCTGTATCTCCAAGCATTGTTTCTGGTCGTGTTGTCGCCACTGTTATAAAAGTTGTCGCATCATTTGGATCAAAAACTTTACCTTCAAGCGGATATCTAAAATGCCACAAATGCCCTTGAACTTCTTTTTGTTCAACTTCAAGATCCGAAATAGCCGTTAACAATTGAGGGTCCCAATTGACGAGGCGCTTATCTCTATATATCAATCCTTGCTTATAAAGCGTAACGAAGACTTCACGAACAGCCTGCGACAACCCCTCATCCATTGTAAAGCGCTCACGCGACCAATCACATGAAACGCCAAGGCGGCGCAACTGGTTTGCAATAATGCCTCCCGTTTCATGACGCCATTCCCAAATACGCTCAATAAACTTTTCTCTTCCCATTTCTTGACGCGTTGGCTCTTGGCGTTCTGCAAGTTGACGCTCTACAACCATTTGTGTAGCAATCCCAGCATGATCCATACCAGGCTGCCACAAAACATTTTTGCCACGCATCCGCTGAAATCTAACCATTATATCTTGAATTGTCGTATTGAGCGCATGCCCCATATGAAGTGAGCCTGTAACATTAGGCGGCGGAAGCATAACGCAAAAAGGTTCTGCACCACTTTTAGAACCCGCTCCCGCTTTAAAAGCCCCACGAGTCTCCCATCTTTTTGCAACCCGTTGCTCTATGGAAGCAGCATCATAGTTTTTTTCTAACATTCTATCCATCCATAACGCCGCTGAAAAACACAATATATGATTAAAATTCGATCAGAATCGAGAACACCAAACCTCTCACTCGAGAGCCCGCAAAACCTCAAACAAATTTTTTATAAAATAAAAAACATAAAAATAATTAAGACGACTTTTTTATCGCCTTCACAATCTCTTCACGTAAAATATCTTCCAGCAAAACAGGCAATTTAGACTGCAACCATTCTGCTATAGCCGGCCGCAACACATCCTTTGCAATCTTTTCAGCAGAAGAAATACAATACGCAGACAACTCTACACGACCAGCCCTTCCCGCTTCTGATTGTGACTTCCTGATCTCATCTTCGTATTCTTTTGCTTTATAAACAGAATTCCGTTCTTCAGAAGCAAGCTTCATTTTTTGCACATCCACACCAACTGTATTATTTTCTACCGCTGTATCCTCTTTCTCTTGTGCTATCCTTCCCCCTTGATTTTCAGTAGAAAGACCAATGCGATCAGCTAAAGCTTTCATAGCATCATCAACCGATAAAGTTGTATCATAAATACCTTCTGATGCAACTTTTGAATGATCTTCCGAAGCATTTACTGCGACATCTTCATTTAAAAAGTGATCAGATTGAACCGCATTTTCTTCGATTATTTCACGAATAGATGTCAAAATTTCATCCATACTCGGCTCACGTAACACGCTTGAACTCTGTACCATACTTTACAACCTCTCAAAGACGCAAGAACAAATAGAATCATATTTTCAGTGTATGCAAAAGAATTATAAGATCAACATGCCTCTCGTGATATTTTCAAATATGCTTGTCATAAAGAGGGCGCTACACACAACTTTCTGTACTTTAAAAGAACATATCTCTACTCTATTTCCAACATATCCAACGACGGATTAACTAACTTTTTAAAAACTAAAATTATTTGAAATCAAAGGGAATATTTTTATGCATTATCGAATATATTGAATTGTTTTTAAGCCTAGATAATTTGGTGTCAATTTACCAATAGACGATTGAACACTGTAGCTTGCTACAACAGCATTACGCTCTGCCATTGCGAGCGCAATTTGAGCGTTAATCAATTGAGTACGAGAATTTAAAACATCTAATGTCGTTGCCTGCCCTACGCGATTTTCTTGAATACGACCTTTAAAGGCAATTTCAGCAGCACGAACACTTTCACGGTAAGCAATAACAGATGCGCGTGCACCTTCCAACTGGAACCAAGCAGAAGTAAGGGCTTGTCTCGTATTACTATGGGCCAAATCGAGTTGAAGTTGCGCCTGCCCAAGCTGTTCCTTCGATTGGCGAATCTGTGCAGATGTACGCCCCCCTTCAAAGATCGGAACACTTAACGACAATCCTATCGATTTAGAAACACCATCCTGACCAGCGCCACTGTAAATCCGATTATAAGATGCTGTTGCAGAAAAATCAACTTTGGGAAGCAACGCTCCTTCTTTCGCCTTTACATTGTAGCCACTCGCATCGACTAAATATTGAGCATAAAGGATTGCTGGATGCATCACAACGCTCATCTGGTAAGCCGTATCAAGATTGACGGGAAGATTTGTGGCAACGGGCGGACGTTTTAGCTTTTCAGGATCAGAACCAATAACTTGTCGATACACTGCCTCTGCTGCTTTTACATCAGCACGAGCAAGACTCAGTTCTGAAACCGCCACGGAACGTGCAGCTTGAGCTTGAGCAAGATCAACACGCCCTCCCTCACCCACATCAAATTTTGCTTTATTGGAACGAACTTGCTCTTCAAGAGCTGCTAAATTTTCTCTCCGAAGATTGGCAACACGACGCGCCTGATAGACATTCGCATAAGCTGTCACAGTCTCCAGAAAGGTATTTTGCTCAGCATTACGAAGATACTCACGTTGCGCCTGCAGCTTAACCTGAGCTGAAGAAAACATATTTTGCGTGATAAAACCGTCAAATAATCTTTGGTTTAATCTTACGCCTATAGATCCAGAAGTGACATAAGAACCCGTAAAAGACTTACTCCGCCCATAGCTTCCAATCCCTTCAACTTGTGGTAATAACCCTGATCGCGCGATGACAACATCATCACTAGCTATACGAACAGCCGCCCGTTCACTATTCAACTTAGCGTTGTGTTTATAAGCTTTAGAAAAGGCATCCATCAATGTTTCAGCACAAACAGCCTCTGAGAGTAAAAGACTCAATCCCAACAAAAAACACACCTGAAACTTCTTGCTTAATTTAAACACAATACACACAACAACAAACCCCAAATAAATGACAAAACTATCTTTTATTCATAAAATGAACAAGCACTAAAATATAAAATCAGGTGTTTTTAAAAAACAAGGAAGAGGCTTTACAGCAAGATTAAAAGCTCGACGAGAAGAAATGATTCCATCTTCTTTTATGTAGATTCGTGCTACAGCAGCATTTCCATCCCCTTCAACCACAACAAGACGTCCACTGTCTTTCATTTGATCAAAGATACCTTGTGGAATAAAATCAACAGATCCCTCTATAAAAATCACATCATAAGGTCCCTCAGCAGCGTATCCCTGCTCTAATGGACCAAGAATGACAACCACATTATCACATTGATTACGTTCCAAAGCGTCAAGAGCATGTTCAAAAAGAGACTGATTACTCTCCAACGCAATTACAGACCCTGCAAGTTTTGAAAGCAAGGCTGCACAATAACCACTATTTGCACCAATATCTAAAACAACATCTGATGATTTTACAGCAGCAAGCTGTAACAATTTTGCAAGAGATGCAGGCTTCATCAAATAGCGTGCAGGAACTTCATCACCCACTGGAAATAAAACAATATCAGTATCAAGATAGCTTAACGCTTTCATATCTTCCGATACAAAATCTTCACGGGATATCGTTAAAAACGCTTCAAGAACTGATAAATCCGTTACATCAACTGTACGAATTTGATTGTCAACCATTTTGCGACGAAGCTCAGCAAAATCTGCAACCATAACGACTATTCTCTCCTAACCCACAAAAAATAAACAAAACAGCAACAATGAAGAACTAAGATCTCTTAACACTATAGGTGTTACAAAAAAAGATACGGTAGTCAACAACCGATTCTAACAGGACAATCTCTCATATAAAAGTGTCTTTATAACTGTAGAGGGAAATAATTTCTTTATCTTATACCTCCCCTAAAAGCCGTTTCGTTTAAAATCGGCTGGAGGCCTCGCCCGGAATCGAACCGGGATACAAGGATTTGCAGTCCTCTGCGTAACCATTCCGCCACAAGGCCTCATCAACAATATAGAGGTCTCAATAAGGGAAGGTAAAGCATCCGTCAAGGTGCAGAAACTTTCTATCGCCTTTTTTCCCCCTTACTTACACAATTTATCATATTTTTTTTAAAAAAGGTAATTTTATCCTTTGCAAATCAGTATTGCTTTGCTATAGCCTCTTCAGCTAAATGATTGAGCATCGTTCCCCGGTAGCTCAGCGGTAGAGCAACCGGCTGTTAACCGGTTGGTCGCTGGTTCGAATCCGGCCCGGGGAGCCACTTCTTTTTTATCCCATACAGCAAATTCTTTTTATTTACATTTAAATATAAGAGATTCTTTAATAAGAGTAAGAGAATGGGGTCTTTGCAATAAGATAGAAATGCAATATCCAAGGGGGGAGTTTTTGCAATGAGCCTAACAAGCGATTGACCCATTAAAAACTATTGCACGAGTTTTTTCTTATGCGTTAATTTCAAAATAATTGTTTTTTCAAGTTACCGAATCTTTATCAAAAAACCCCGCATCTTTATCAAAAAACATTGTACTTGTTAGCGCTTTATAAATGACGATTTATTTTATGAAAGGGAATTATTAAATGCCATCAATAACGAAAAAAGTTTTGTATAAGCTTTGTTTTCAAACATAAAAATAATTTTTACTTTAATAAAGCAATAAAGCTTAAAAAAATACTCTTGAAGTAATCATTTAAAAAAACAGAAAAATAACAATCAAAATCATCTATATTATCGCCATACAGCTCATGCCTCCTCCCTGAAAGCAGGAAATCCCAACCAAAAAGTTTGTAAAAAATCGAGATTCTTATCTAGTAGGCTCTTCCTACTAATCACTTCATAACCCCTACAAACAGCCTTGCCTTGAATATTCATCACATCGTCATAAAAACACTGAGTGCGTAAAGTGTTATGGACATTATATAGTCCCTAAAAAGAGTGTTTTACAGCACAAACAGTATATCAATCTAAGTTGATAAGAATCTTATGAAAATCTTCAACAAATCATGGGGCATGGGCGCTTTCTTCATTGTTTCCATTGTATTGTGCATCTACACCTTAAAGAGATATCTCTTAAATCCCCCAAACCCATTTCACAAGTGCTCTCGTAAATAGTATAAAATAAAAACCATTGATGAGCACCATCTTTGACCTACAATAAAGCCATACCATCATACTATTTTCTCACGCTCTGTGTTAGAAATATTCCTTGTTTTACAAAAACTTACAATAGATACTTTATTGATTGCTTAAATATTTATCTACACGAAAATCTCATTTTTAACATGCAAACAAATAGTTTTAAGGGATCAATACAAACAGATTTAAAGTGAAAAAATTTTATGATAGAGACTGATTATTTAATATATAAAACAATAAGTTATTATGGCATAATTAATTTTTTAAATTAAGAGTTATCATTAAAGATAAAACAGATTTTTTATTTATATTTTTTAAAATAGGAATAAAGAAAATAAATAATTGTTTTTACAATAGTTTTTTTCAAAAGATTTTTAAATCAGCCCGAACATTCAAAGATTTTCATTTCTAAAAAATGAAAATCTCTCTTATTTTAGCAAAACTATTACATATTCCTTTTTAATTGAAAAGGAATCAACAAACGTAAAAAAAACTCTCAAGACATAATCTCTTTTCAAAATTTTATTTAAGCCGCTTTCTTGACTGACTTGCGAAAACGAAAAGCCTTTGCACGCCTTGCAGCCGCTTTTGCTTTTTTATGCCTCTCATTTGGAGATGAAGAATTTTTTCGCTGTAACTGTGCAGCATCATCTTTTCGACCTAAAAACCGTTTCTGACATTTAGATTTTTTTAAACGGCATTCTTTATTATTTTCTTTTTCTTCACTTTTTGGCACAATCGGCTTTTCTGGAAATGCCGCAAATTGTTCTGGAATAGATTCAGACACTAATTTCATGCGAATCAAACGCTCTACAGCGCGCAACCGAGCCCTTTCTATTTTTTCATCAAAAAGTGTAAGCGCTTCACCAGATGCACCATTGCGTCCTGTACGACCAATACGATGCACATAACTTTCAGCTTCATCTGGTAAGTCGTAATTAATCACGTGGCTTATTCCTGGTATATCAATACCGCGTGCAGCAATATCTGTTGCAACAAGGACCTTAACCGATCTTTCACGAAAAGCTTTTAAAGCAGATTGGCGAGCACCTTGTGATTTATTTCCATGAATTGTTGCAACTAAATAGCCTATCTTTGCTAAATGACGTGTGACAGCATCAGCCCCGTGTTTTGTTCGAGTAAAAACAATAACCGAATCAAAAGCTGGATTTGTCAAAAGTTTACTTAAAACATTCTTTTTTTCATTCGTAGGAACACAATATAATTTCTGTGTAATCTCTACAGCCGTAGTGCCTTGAGGAACAACTTCAATCTTAACCGGATCATTGAGTAAACACTTTGCGAGAGCAGCAATTTCTTTCGGCATCGTTGCAGAAAAAAGTGCTGTCTGACGCTCTTGATGCAAAAGCTTTGCAATTTGCTTAACGTCATGAATAAATCCCATATCCAACATACGATCTGCTTCATCCAAAACCAAAAAACGAGATTGAGAAAGATCAACACACTTTTCACGAACAAGATCTCTCAAACGCCCTGGAGTGGCTATCAAAACATCTACACCTGCTTCCATACGTTTAATTTGTTTTAAACGTGATACTCCTCCAAAAATAAGGCACGTCGAAAGATGCGCTCCTTTTGCCACAGTGCGAATTACTTCATCAATCTGAACAGCAAGTTCACGCGTTGGCGCTAAAATCAAAGCGCGTGCAGTTTTAGGAGAGCGTTTATCACCCAAAGTTAAAATTCGACTTAAAATAGGCAAGCCAAATGCCAAAGTTTTTCCAGAACCTGTTTGTGCAATCCCTAAAATATCGTGTCCTTTCAACATCCTTGGAATAGCTTGTTCCTGTATAGGCTTAGGTTTACTCATCCCAGAAATGCGTAAATTTTTAATCAAAAGAGTAGGCAAACCTAACTTTTTAAAAACATCTTCTTTTTTTATAGACAAAATAAAATCTTTCCTCAGCAGAGCAACTTTTACGAAGTCATCAGCTGAACTCTCCACTCAAGAATCCGCGCAAGAGAAATCCTTGACATTTTAAACGAAGCAACGCTTAAAAAGCGACCTGCGCAACTCATGAGTACCTTGAAATCAAGGTAAAGGCATATAACTTCACTTTAAAAAAGCTAACAAACCAGCTTAAATACCTTTACCCTCATTATCATTGGATTATGATAAAAAAGCAAGGACTTTACGAAATACATTGATCACAACCCCAACATATTGAAATCGTTTATTTCTTAATGATTGTCTCCATCGGTAAATGTACCTTGATAAAATCAGGATAAATCTCGAGAAAAACTGGATTTTGTAAAGTTTTTTGACCGCCATAAATTAAATACCATTGGGTTTTATCAAAAATCGCCAAAGTTTTATATTGAATAATGCGATCCTTCATCTCTAGAATCGTTGGAATTAGAGCATATACAGTACCGTTATCTGTTTGAAGATACTCAATATTTTTTTTGTCTAAACAATAAGCACCAGAAGGCAAGTTCTCAAATTGCTTCTGCAACTGTTGAAGAAAATTATCACGTAAAGCATCCTCTGTTGTATTCAATCGACGTGCCATCTCTTTATAAAGCCGCTCAGGCATATAATGAGATATAAGCGAAAAATCCTCACTTTTTATAGCATTATTGACATCAACAACTATTTTGGACAGTTCAGTTTTCTGTAGTGCTGTTGGCTGAGATGCTAAACTTTGTTGATTAACAATCAAAAAGAAAAATAGACTCAGCATAAAATAAAAAGTAGATTTCATTTTTACACTTCTTGTTTTAGTAAAATTGCAATTTTTCAAATAACAAAATCAAATAATGTTTGATCATCCGTAATATCACGATAGCGCCAACCTAACGCTTGAAATTTTTCTTCTAAGAGACGAAAATTGTCGTATTTTTTTGTTTCAATTGCAACCAATACAGAACCAAAATTTCTCGCTGATTTTTTAAAATATTCAAAGCGCACAATATCATCATCCGGTGATAATGTGGAAAGAAAATGACGCAATGCACCAGGATGTTGCGGAAAACTAAAAATAAAATATTTTCTCAAGCCTTGGAAACGTAAAGAACGCTCTTTAATCTCTGGCAAACGCTCAAAATCAAAATTACCTCCTGAAATAACGAGAATAATCTTTTTACCCTTTAACTCTTGAGATGGAATACTATTAAGCGCATCAATCGATAAAGCGCCAGCTGGTTCAAGAACCACACCTTCTACATTAAGCATTTCAACCATCGTAGAACAAACGCGATTTTCAGGAACTGTGATGACAGAATCAGGAGAAAAATGCTTTAAAATTGTATAGTTTAGTTCACCAATTTCAGCCACCGCAGCCCCATCTACAAAAGTGTCAATATTTTTCAGTTTAACCCGTTTTCCACTCTCCAAACAAGCAAGCAAGCTTGCAGCTCTTTGGGGCTCAACAAAACGAAGCTTTGTATTCCAACCATATTCGCGTAAGAACTTGCTTATCCCACTTGCCAAACCACCTCCCCCTACCGGCACAATCATTAAATCCGGCTCACTTTCTCCATTGAGTTTTTTCCATTGTAAAGCAGCTTCGCAGAGCACTGTCGCTTGCCCCGTAATAATGCGAATATCATCAAACGGAGGAGCCATCACACCACCGTTCTCCACCACAAAAGATTGCGCAGCTTCATAACATTGATCAAATGTTTCACCAACCAAACGAATATCAATAAACTCTTCACCAAAAATACGTGTCTTCTCAATTTTCTGTTGTGGCGTTGTCATAGGCATAAAAATCACACCTTTACGTTTAAAATAACGACAAACAAAAGAAACCCCTTGTGCGTGATTCCCTGCTGAAGCACACACAAATGCAGAATCTGAAGATATACTGCTCAGCATTTCTGAAACAAAATTGAAAGCACCACGAATTTTATAAGACCGCACCGGTGTTAAATCTTCACGTTTCAAATAAATTTCTGCATCATATTTTTGGCTTAGAAAATCATTCCTTTGAAGGGGAGTTTCAGCAAACACGTGATGCAATCCCACCATAGCTTTTGTAACGTCTTGAATAAATTTACTCATAACACTGATCATTTCATACTTTATTTATATTATACAGATTTCTTCTAGCGATAAAGAAAACCATTGTCAGTCAAAATTTCACGAAAAAAAATGAATTTTTTTTCTTTTGTCATTAATTCTTGATTCAATAAAAGATATAGCTTATGAGAGAACTCTCATCGCGGACGTGATGAAAACGGTAAACATAGCAGACTTAAAATCTGCCGGTCGAAGACCTTGCGGGTTCAAGTCCCGCCGTCCGCACCAGAACATTTTGATTTTCCTTTATTTTTCAGTAATTTGTTAGAAATCAGAAAAAATTAAACCACCTTCTAAACCACCTTTTAAAAACCCATCATAACGCTATCAGATGGTACCGAGATAGTACTAAAATACGAATCATTGCTGCTTTTTTGAAGCATATTTTGGGACTAAATCACCATACCATGTTTTGCTTCTATTCCCCAATTCCCCTCCCCGCCATAAAAGACGAGGAGATAGAATCAATTTTCCAAACTAAGCAGCTTTCACGACAGATTTTTCTAAAACCTGCTTTGCTTCTTTAATAAGAGCCTTATATTTTCTGTTCTCTTCATCTACTCTAAAAGCATCAACAAGACACACATGAATAGGACCTAAAAGATACAAAGCTTTTTCACCGGCATTCATACCCTCCCAATAGCTTGGTAAATCAAAACGTGTATCTTCATAATCAGTAGATTGGCTTTTTAACTTTTTCTCACACTCAATAAAGTAACGGCGTGCTTGTCGTCCTTTTTCATTACGTTCAACCATTGAGAGCTCTTTCGCCATGTCTAAAGTGAGGTGGTATTCTTTGCTGATAACATTTTTACGTTTCCCAATTTTGGGAAGCGTTAAAATATAGTCCTTTCCCTCTTCAAATTCATACTGATTAATACGGTTCGTAATCCAAGTAGCAAAACGTTTTCCTATTGCCAAAAACGTATGCAATTCACGTGCATTTACTGTCTGAACAGTTTCTTGATCAATAACTTGTTCTGATATTTTTATAAGAATGTTCATAATGAACTCCTATCGATTAAAGGTTTTTCATTGACATCCAACAAAGGATGCCGGGTGCTGAAAAACACGGTCGATAGTCCGTCGTTACGCTTTTCCCAAAAGGGTATTGTATAGCGTAACCACACCCGACAAAGCCATTATACGCATTTAACATACAATGAGTCAAAGTCTATAATGTGCGGAGAAAAGACTGTTTCGGCAATCTATCCGCTATCGATTCAAGGTGTTTTTCAGGCACCTTTTTCGACAATAGACACATTGTTATAAGCCTGTCAAGTCGCTCCTGTTATAAATGCAGCCCACTGTTCCAAGAGAACATGTCGTTGTTCTAAAAAATCCGTTCGCATATAAGCTTTTGCTATCCCATACAGCATTTTGATTGTTGATGATCAATGGCAAAACGGAGTGTTGATATTGAGAAGTTTTATTATACCGTCGTTTTTACAAAACGAGCTGTTTAAGCGTCTCTCAACACTTCTTTGAGTCCCGACAGAACCAGGAGGATACACCGGAATCCTATCATCTTTACAATTTTCACACCATTTCCCATCTTTAATTTTTTTATGATGAAATCCTGATTGGATCATACAAGTATGAATTATCGACCATTCATGAAAACCTAATTTGCTATTGGCTATACTACTACTATAAGGAGATAGCGCACCACACTCTAACAGTGCTTTTCCTACCTCAGTAGAATTTACACCTGGCTTTTCCCATATAACAAAGTATGTTGAAGGAGGCTTTGAGTAACATCCAGCCATATTTAATAAAGCTATGCAGCTTAATAATTTTAAAGTTTGTTTCATTTTTCCCCCTTTTTAATTGGATTTATTGACTATGAGAAAGCTTTAAAGCCTGTTGATTATTCTTATCTCCATTTTTCAAATTTGTCACTGAACTTCCAGCAAATAGCCCCCCCTTTTTTCAAAAGGGTGAGATTTCAAATCCAACCCTTCCAAATTCTTCAAAGTCTTCAATATTTTGACGCACAAGCTTTATAACTGTAGCGTAGCTATTCCCCACACCCTCTGTAATTTTTAAAGAGATCGTGACGGCAATACCATCATTATCGATTGTCACTAAATTATTCATGATCAAGCTATTATCAATAATTTTCTATCATTTTTGTTAATCTGTCTCTACGAGCAGTTCGTTACTTTGGACCTCTTCAAGACAATTCTACTGAATCTCTTTCTGTTTTTTTAGCTTCAATATAACGATCAATTTCAACAAGATCCCATTTTAAGTATCGTCCTTCTTGTATAGGCTTAGGAAAAGCTCCGATTTTTACTAGCTCTCTAATATATGTCATTGACATTCCGAGATAAATTGAGAGATCTTGTATATTGACAAGCCGTTGCAAACGCATCGACAGTAAAGCTTGTTCGAATAAGCTTACTTTTTCTATTGAGGCAGTTAATTTTTCTTCGTTCATTTCAAACTTTCCTTATTATCTAAGTGTTGAGAATAATTACAAATGGGTGGGGACAAAGGTGTTATAGAACACCTTCATTTTTCAAAGTTGTAAGTTATTTGCTAGATGTGTTTAATTTCATATTTCCAATCTTTGAGTTGTGTAAGAGCCTTGGTAATTTCTCCCCGATGACACATGCACACATCAGTTTCAAAGCAAGTAATTGCAACACGCTTTTTATCCAAAAAAAGCTTGTATAATTTTTCTATTGCATGAAAATTATCCTTAAGAGTTGTATTTCGGTAATCTTCAAAAAGATGTTCATAATCTTCTCGTGTTTTCAGATTGCATCTTTTTTCAGAGGCAATTCCAAATTCAGGCATGTGCATATATTCAATGCCAATGTCATTTACAGCTTTCTCTAATTGTCTTTTTGAAAATCCATGTTTTCTGCTTATTGGATTTTTACGAACATCACACAAAGCTTTGATATTGTTTTCCATGAGACAATAAAGGTAATTCTCAAGAGATTTTCCTTGATATCCAATGGTAAAAAAACAAGATTTTTCATCTTTAGCAGGATGTATAAAGGTACACACGTTTAATTTCCTTACATAAATGGGCGGGGGTGCTGGGAGGAGAAAGCACCCCCATAACATCAAGCGGCTTTTGTCAAAATCTTTTGCATCTCTTGTTCTATTTCTGCTAAAAAAATTTCGACCGCTTGGTTAATCCGTTCGATTTGTTCTTCATCACGATTGACGCGTTTGATCTTCATTCTCAAACCAGTAGATTTACCTACAAAGTTTGGATTATAGCTAACAAAATCACACCATTTACGTCCCGTACAAGCCATCTGGAATTGCATTTGCGCAAGATATTCAGGCTTGATATTACTATCTATAAAGAAGCGTAGATGGTTTGGTGATTGTGGGCATTTAACCTCTACTA
>NZ_LR607216.1:0-26753 GCF_902162175.1 Bartonella saheliensis | reverse complement strand
TTCCTTAACAATGAAAATATTTTCTACTTCTTTTGGTTTATTTTGTTTTTTACCTTTTAAAGAAGATATTGAAAGAAGTTTTCGGTAATGTATTAAATATTTTCATATATTTTTTAGAACAAAAGGGAAGAGATATGTATAAATTTTTCAAATTGATATAATTTTCTGTTCATGTTCTAATTACAACGTTTATTTTTATGTCGTTGACTTTTAATAAAAAAGTTTACTCATAAGAGTTTGCATTAAATAAATCCTACACAATAATTTCTTATTATTGTGGGAATTTTTGTTCTAATATTATGTCTGATAAAATGAATTTACCTTTTGATGATGAACATATTGAGCCAATAGAATTACGTTCCGCTTTACAGGAACGCTATTTAGCTTATGCACTTTCTACGATTACGCATCGTGCATTACCTGATGTGCGTGATGGATTGAAACCTGTCCATCGTCGGATCGTTCATGCAATGCGTCTTCTCAAACTGAATCCTGGACAGTCTTATGCGAAATGTGCGCGGATTGTTGGTGATGTTATGGGAAAATTTCATCCTCATGGAGATGCCTCTATTTATGATGCTTTGGTGCGTTTGGCTCAAAGTTTTGCGGTTCGTTATCCGTTGGTTGATGGACAAGGCAATTTTGGTAATATTGATGGTGATAATGCTGCGGCTATGCGTTATACCGAAGCACGCATGACTGAAGTAGCTGCGTTGTTGCTTGAGGGAATTAATGAAAATGCTATTGATTTTCGTTTGACCTATAATGAAGAAGATGAAGAGCCTGTTGTTCTCCCAGGTGCTTTCCCTAATCTTTTAGCTAATGGTTCTTCAGGTATTGCTGTTGGTATGGCAACATCTATTCCTCCTCACAATATTTCTGAGCTCTGTGACGCAGCTCTGCATTTGATTGCACACCCTGATACGCGTGATGAGGATTTAAATCAATTTGTGCTGGGACCTGATTTCCCAACTGGCGGCATTTTGGTTGAGCCTAAAAAGAGTATTGAGGAATCTTATCGTATCGGGCGGGGTTTTTTTCGATTACGTTCACGTTGGCATCAGGAAACTGGTAGCCGTGGTTCTTATGTGATTGTTGTGACTGAAATTCCCTACCAAGTTCAAAAGTCACGTCTTATTGAAAAAACTGCGGAATTGTTGCTTGCGCGGCGCTTACCAATGCTTGAGGATATTCAAGATGAATCAGCAGAAGATATCCGCATTGTGCTTGTTCCTAAAAATCGGTCGGTTGATCCTGAACTTCTTATGGAATCTCTTTTTAAATTGACTGATTTTGAAGTAAGGTTTCCTCTTAATCTTAATGTTTTATCTTTGGGAAAAAGACCCAATGTTCTCTCGTTGAGAGAAACTTTGCAACAATGGCTTGAACATCGTCAAGAAGTACTTATTCGCCGCTCTCACTATCGGCTTGATCAAATTGATGGTCGATTGGAAATTCTTCATGGCTATCTTATTGCCTATTTGAATCTCGATGAGGTCATACAGATTATTCGTGAAGAGGATGAACCGAAAAGCAAGCTGATTAAGCGTTTTGAATTAACAGAAAATCAAGCTGAAGCTATTCTTAATATGCGCTTGCGTTCTTTACGCAAGCTTGAAGAATTTGAAATTCGTAAGGAATTTAAAACACTTAAAGATGAAAAAGAAAAATTACAGAATTTGTTAGCTTCTCCTATAAAACAATGGAAAATGATTTCAGAAGAAATTAAAAAAGTTCGCAATATTTTTGGTCCTGAAACGCTCTTAGGGAAAAGACGTACGACATTTGAAGAAGCACCAAGACATGATCTTGACGATATTCAACAAGCAATGATCGAAAAAGAACCGGTAACTGTTGTTATTTCTGAAAAGGGGTGGATGCGGGCTTTGAAGGGACATTTGAACGACTATAAAGCGCTTTCTTTTAAAGAAGGAGATCGTTTAAAGTTAGCATTTCCTGCATTTACGACCGATAAGATTGTACTGATAAGTACTGGTGGAAAGTTTTTTGCAATTGGTGCAAATAGTTTGCCTGGAGGACGAGGACATGGTGAACCCATTCGTCTTTTAGTTGATATGGATGATGAGCATGATGTTCTTACAGCTTTTGTGCATCATGTAGAAGAAAAGTTGCTCTTGGTTTCATTTCAGGGCAATGGCTTTATCGTTCCTGCTACAGAAGTGATTGCCAATACACGAAAAGGAAAGCAGGTGATGAATGTGAAGTCTCCTGATAAAGTAAAGCTTTGTATTCCAGTAAAAGGTGATCATGTTGCCGTGGTTGGTGAAAACCGCAAAATGCTTATTTTTTCTATTGAACAAATACCAGAAATGAGTCGTGGTAAAGGGGTTCGTTTACAACGTTACAAAGAGGGTGGTATTGTTGATGCCAAGACTTTTAATTTATCAGAAGGCTTAAGTTGGCAAGATACCGCTGAACGAATCTTTAATCGTCAAGCTGATGATCTTATCGAGTGGATGGGAATGCGTGCTGGGGTGGGGCGTTTGGTTCCCAAAGGATTTCCAAAATCAGGAAAATTTACGCATTGAATAGTATAATTTATTGATAAACTATAAGGCGTTAAAAGAGTGGCTGTATGATTTTCTCGCTGCGAGAGTATCATTAATTTTTAAAGCAGCTTCTATTCGTTAGGATCGTGATGATATTGCTTGAAAAGATGCCCACGTTCAGCCCATAAAACAAGAACTATAGCGATGATGCTGAGAAAGAAAAATGCTGCTGAATTAGGTATCGTTGTTTCATCAAATTGTTGTGCAATAAAAAAACCAAGACCGGTGGCAATAGATGTCTGAAGAAAACCAGACACAGAAGATGCTGTCCCAGCAATTTCTCCTACAGTTTCGAGAGCAAGTGTATTGAAATTGGCCATAATGCCACCGCAGGCAAACATCAATATACAAAACAGCAGCATGTAAAAAGGAAAAGGGAGAACGCCATTTGTAAAGAGTGAGCCAATAAACCAGATACACGAGGTGATACAAAAAAGAAAAAGCATGGTGTGTGCAATACGTCGCATGCCAAGGCGTCCAACCAATTGAGAATTAAAGAATGATGATAGAGCTTGAAAAGCCGCACCAACAGCAAAGGCAATGGGAAACCAGAGTCCTAAATTATAAATTCCTTCATATGTTTGCTGCGATGTATTAACAGCGGTAAAAATACAACCTAACACGATGGAGGTTGCTAGTGTGTAGCAAAGTGTGGTGCGATTGGTTATGACAACCCATAAGTTATGTCTAACCGAAGAAAATGAAAGAGAACGTGGTCTATAAAGAGTTTCAGGCAGGCGAAGTTGAATCCAAATCATCAATCCAAAACCAATAATTGCCATGAAGATAAAGATAATTTGCCAGTTTCCAAACAATAAAATGAATTGTCCTGTGGCTGGTCCAATCATTGGTGCAATAAGAAAAACCATCATAACAATAGACATAACTTCTGCCATTTTCCGACCACTATAAAGATCACGGACAACAGAAACTGTGAGGACGCGCATGGCAGCACCTCCTATACCTTGCAAGATACGTAAAATAAGCAATAGAGAAAAGTTGGATACAAAAGCACATCCAATTGCTGTAAAGGCATAAAATGCAAGACCAATGAGAATAAGTTTACGACGCCCATAACGATCGCTTATCGGGCCAAAAAATATTTGTGTGATGCCATAACTTATAAGATAACCAGAAATGATATAATGTTGATCATTTTCATTGAGAACATGTAAGCTGTTCAAAATATCAGGCATGGCTGGAAGCATAATGTCAACAGCTATGGAATTGATAGCCATGAGTGCACCAATAAGAAAAACAAATTCTTTATAGCCGATTTTTTTTCTAATCGCATCACGGTGCGTTTGTTCATCAATGGAATATAACATAAGGCATCCTTGAAATAAAAATTTCTACTGCACGCAGCTCTTTTTAAGAGGCTGAAAAAATGAAAGATACCTATTTATTACAAGGAATATTTTTTTCTTTTAGCAGTTCTTGCAACTCATTATTTTGAAACATCTCTTTCACAATATCACACCCCCCAACAAATTCACCTTTGATATAAAGTTGTGGAATTGTTGGCCAATTTGAATAATCCTTAATTCCTTGACGCAATTCATGAGAAGTTAGGATATTAATTCCTTTATAATCTAATCCTAAATAGTCAAGAATTTGAACAACCTGTCCTGAAAATCCACATTGTGGAGCATCAGGTGTTCCTTTCATGAATAAAATGACGTCGTTTGTTTTAATCTCGTTGTCAATAAAATCATGAACAGTGGTCATTTTTATTCCTCGATATTTCAGATTTTTATAAGTGTGTAATGTTCGTACTATTTTTAATCGTATTGAATGAATGAATGCAAGAAGAAATTTTAGACTATTTTGGGATATTTGTTTGTAACATTAATGCGTGAAGGTCATTTCCCATATTACCTTTAAGGGCATCATAGACCATTTTATGTTGCTGAACACGGGTTTTACCACGAAAACTTTCAGAGATAACTTCTGCAGCATAATGTTCCCCATCTCCAGCAAGATCACGAATTGTTACAGTCGCATCGGGAATTGCTTCACGAATAAGCTTTTCAATTGCATGGGCACTCATTGCCATCATTATTCTCCTATATCGTTCATTTTTTTGCAAAAGTTTTTTTAAGAGAAAGAATAAATTTTTATTTTTCACCCATAAATTGTGGAAACCAGTTCTCATAGGCTTGTGTGAGACTTTCTACTGAAAGTGTGAATATCCCATCTATATGAAGGGAATCTCCCTCGACTTGACCTAGCTCTATTAAAGAAACAGCATGGTTTTGTGCATGCTCTTTAAGACTGTTGAGAGAATCAGGCTTGACGGCTAAAAGATAACGTCCTTGGTCTTCTCCAAAAAGTTCTGCATGGTGAGGAGATTTATTACTTAATTTTACCTTGATCCCTTTAGCTGCTTTAATGACCATTTCTGCAAGTGCAATCGCTAGTCCTCCATCAGAAATGTCATGAGCGGCATGAACAAAACCATTATGAATGACATCTCGAACAAATTGCCCATGCTTTTTTTCAAGTTGCAAATCTACAGGGGGAGGGGCTCCCGCATCAATATTTAAAATGTCACGTGCATAGATTGATTGTCCTAAATGAGAGCCGCAATCTCCCACTAAAATGATACTATCTCCATTTTTCATACCACTTATTGTTACCATTTTTGACCAATCAGCAAGAAGGCCAACACCAGCAATTGTGGGGGTAGGAAGAATAGCTTCTCCATTTGTTTCGTTGTAAAGAGAAACATTGCCAGAAACGATAGGGAAGTCGAGGATTTTGCAAGCTTCTCCGATGCCTTTAATTGCAAAAACAAGTTGTCCCATGATTTCAGGTTTTTCAGGATTTCCAAAATTGAGATTATCTGTCGCAGCCAGTGGTGTTGCACCTGTCGTACTAATATTTCTCCAGCATTCTGCAACAGCTTGTTTTCCTCCCTCATAAGGGTCCGCTTCACAATAACGCGGTGTTACATCGGAAGAAAAAGCAAGAGCTCGTTTACTTTTATTACTGACGCGGATAACGCCTGCGTCACTTCCTGGACAAATGAGGCTATTTCCTTGGATAAGTGTATCATACTGTTCATAAATCCACCGTCGTGAACTTTGATTAGCAGAATTCAATAAGGTCAAAAGCACATCACCAAGATTTTCAACTTTTTTGACGTCTTCTGCTTTCAGAAGTGTTTTTTTTGCAGGCTCACTCCAAGGACGATCATAAACAGGTGCTTCATCACCAAGTTCTTTGATGGGAAGATTAACAACTTCTTCTCCCTGATGAAAGACACGAAAACGTAAATCATCGGTTGTTTTTCCAATAATGGAAAAATGGAGCCCCCACTTATGAAAAATTGCTGCTGCTTGTTTTTCTAACTCTGGTTTAAGGACCATGAGCATGCGCTCTTGACTTTCAGAAAGCATCATTTCATAGGCTGACATGTTTTCTTCACGAACGGGAACTTTATCGAGATTAAGCTGTATTCCTAGATTTCCTTTTGCACCCATTTCAACGGCAGAAGAAGTGAGGCCTGCAGCCCCCATATCTTGAATAGCAACCACGGCTCCAAGTTCCATGAGCTCTAAACACGCTTCAAGAAGACATTTTTCTGTAAAAGGATCACCAACTTGAACGGTTGGGCGTTTTTCGCTGATTGAATCATCAAATTCAGCAGAAGCCATTGTTGCTCCACCAACACCATCTCGCCCTGTTTTGGCACCAAGATAAACAACAGGGAGCCCTACGCCTTGTGCTTTAGAATAAAAAAGGGCGTCTGTCTTTGCAATACCGGCGACAAAAGCGTTAACGAGGATATTGCCATTATAGCGCTCATCAAAATTGACTTCTCCACCAACTGTTGGAACACCAAAAGAATTACTGTAACCACCTATTCCAGACACAACACCAGAGACAAGATGGCGTGTTCGGGGATGATCAGGAGCACCAAAACGCAATGCATTCATCGCTGCAACAGGACGGGCACCCATTGTAAAAACATCACGTAAAATACCACCAACGCCTGTCGCAGCTCCTTGATAAGGTTCGATATAAGAAGGATGATTATGACTTTCCATTTTGAAAACAACACATTTTCCTTCACCAATATCAACAACACCAGCATTTTCACCAGGTCCTTGAATAACACACTTTCCTTCTGTTGGAAGCGTTTTGAGCCATTTTTTAGAGGATTTATAGGAACAATGTTCGTTCCACATTGCAGAAAAAATTCCCAGTTCAGTAAATGTTGGTTCTCTCCCAATTAATGTCAGGATACGTTGATATTCATCCTCTTTTAGGCCGTGTTGCGCAATGAGCTCTGGTGTAATCGTGATGTTATTGCAAGGATTCATGAGTATTTATCCGTCAAATTAATCGAAATTCAGCATTTAATTTTTTTTAATCTAGCAGTTTAGATTATGGAAAACTATGTGGTTTAATAAAAAAATATTCATCTGTAAGGTGGCAGATTTTGTTTGTTAAGTTGGGTGGATTTTAAGACCAAAAATAATCCCAAATGATTATGTAATTTAATAATATCCATTGTTATTTGTATAGAATTCCCGTTTATAAATTTACAACGTGAGAAATGATATAGCCCTTTGTTTTTTTTAAGTTATCGAGCACAAGGATTTTTGTAGAATCATCTATTGACTAATTCTAAAGCACTTTGAAAAAGTAAACGACCGTCAATCCCTCCATGAGCAGGTTCAATAAAGTTTTCAGGATGAGGCATCATGCCAAGAATGTTACCAGCTTTATTAACTATACCAGCAATATCTTTTATTGAGCCGTTAGGGTTTGTATTTTCTGCATAGCGAAAAACAATTTGTTCATTATCTTCTATTTGTTTTAATGTTTCACTGTCAGCAAAGTAATTTCCATCGTGGTGGGCAACCGGACAACGAATAATTTGTCCTTTAGAATAATATTGAGAAAATTTTGTCTTAGCGTTAACGACTTCAAGTTTTATTTCACGACAAACAAATTTTAAGGAAGCATTACGCATTAAAGTCCCCGGTAACAATCCAGCTTCCAACAAAATTTGAAATCCATTACAAATACCTATTATCGTAATCCCTTTTTGTGCTTTTTCACGAATAGCTTTTAAGACGGGGGTTCGTGCTCCAATAGCTCCACATCGCAAATAGTCGCCGTAAGAAAAACCACCAGGAATAATAATAACATCTACATCTGGAATTGTTGTTTCTGTTTGCCAAATTTTTAAAGGCTCAACTCCTGTTATATGATGCAATGCTGCCACCATATCTCGGTCACGATTTAATCCAGGAAGTTGAATGATAGCAGTTTTCATGGGTGTTCCACTTAAAGAAGTTCGATAGTATAATTTTCAATGACAGTATTTGCGAGTAATTCTTCACACATTTGCTCAAGTTTTTTCTTTGCTATTTCAGAAGGTTGATCATCAAGAACAATATCAAAAACTTTTCCTTGACGAATAGAGTGAATACCTTTGAAAGCTAAACTTTTTAAAGCACCGACAATTGCTTCTCCTTGTGGATCAAGGACACTTTCTTTTAAAGTAACTGTAATGCGTGCTTTCATTTTTTTGCTTCCTGTTTTTAAAAGAACCTCTCTTTTGAAGAGGTGTATGGATAGAAGAGGATAATTATTTTACCTTGACTTATTTTTATTTTACCAAGACGGGACCACTTGGCCTGGTTGGTTCATTTTCATTCATAATACCAAGGCGTTTGGCAACCTCTTGATAGGCGTTAATAAGCCCCCCCATATCACGACGAAAACGATCTTTATCCATTTTTTCTCGTGTTTGCATATCCCATAGTCGCGCAGAATCAGGTGAAATTTCATCAGCAAGAACAATGCGCATTGTTTCATCTTCCCACAGGCGACCAAACTCCATTTTAAAATCAATTAACTGAATATTGACACCGGCAAAAAGCCCAGAGAGAAAATCATTAATACGAATTGAAAGTTGCATGATATCTTCTAGCTCTTGTGGGACAGCCCACCCAAAAGCGGTGATATGTTCTTCTGTCACCATCGGATCATCGAGAGAATCGTTTTTATAGTAGAACTCAATAATAGATTGCGGGAGTGGGGTTCCTTCTTCTAGTCCTAAACGTTTTGCAAGAGAGCCAGCCGCGACATTGCGAACAACAACTTCCAATGGAATAATTTCTACCGCTTTAATAAGCTGTTCGCGCATATTTATGCGTTTGATGAAATGTGTTGGGATTCCCAAACGCCCAAGATGGCTAAAGATATGTTCCGAAATTCGGTTGTTTAAAACCCCTTTTCCATCGATAATTTCATGTTTTTTTGCATTAAAGGCCGTGGCATCATCTTTAAAAAACTGAATATATGTTCCTGGTTCAGGTCCTTCATATAAAATTTTGGCCTTGCCTTCATAAATACGGTGGCGACGATTCATTATAATTCTCTATTTATCTTGAGAGGTTTTTAATAACATTAGTAAATGATACTATCCTAATTGATCAAAATTCTCAATGATATTGCTATGATACTTTTATAATTTTTATCATGATACATCTGCCTAAAGGAAAAGATACAGAGGTAATGAGAAAAAGGTCCTCTCTTTGGATCAGATTTTTGCAAGAAAATGAGAGAGAACCATAAGTCCTTCAGGCCAAGGTCCGTGTCCAGATTCTGCGTTAATATGGCCAGAATAGCCAGCATCAACAAGAAGTGAACCCCAGTCATGAGCGATTTTTTCTGCTACTGAAAATTGACAAAATTCATCATTGCGGCTGGCTATCACAATAGAAGGAAAAGATAACTTTTGACGATGATAGGGGCCAAATGTCATTAAATGTTTGGGACGTATTTTCTCATTAGCAACATCGGGAGGCGCAACAAAGAAAGCGCCACAAATTTTTTCTGCGTTTTGTACAGTTGCTTGAAGTGCTGTAGGAACGCCTAATGAATGAGCAATAATCATAACAGGCCTTTGCGCTTGTGCAATGGCGATTTTAACTTCATTAACCCACTCGTCACAAACAGGTTTTGACCAATGGGCTTGTTCTATACGCCGGGCTGTTGATAGTTTTTTTTCCCAACGTGTTTGCCAATGATCCGGGCCAGATCCTTTGTAGCCAGGAACAATAAGAATATCGAGTTGATTTGCTTTCATGAATCGTTTTCTTTGTTACAATAGTTTTTTGATCATAGAGGGAATAGATTTGGGTTTTCTACGTTATTCTATTGCTGTTCGAAAACACGTTTAAAAATCGTGTTGATATGTTTGGTGTGGTAAGAAAGATCAAATTTTTCTCGAAGCTCTGATTCACTTAAAGCTTTGCTAACATCTTTGTCGTTAAGCAGTTCTTCTAAAAAATCTTTTCCTTGTTCCCAAACCTTCATCGCATTTCGTTGTACAATCCGATATGCATCTTCGCGACTGATTCCTGCTTGTGTGAGTGCTAAAAGTACCCGTTGTGAGTGAACAAGACCACGGAATTTATTGAGATTTTTTTGCATATTTTCTGGATAGACAATGAGATTTTCAATGACAGATGTGAGACGAGAAAGAGCAAAATCAAGTGTAATCGTTGCATCAGGACCAATGTAACGCTCAACAGATGAGTGAGAAATATCACGCTCATGCCAAAGTGCTACATTTTCCATGGCAGGGAGTGCAAATGCACGGACCATACGGGCTAATCCCGTTAAATTTTCTGTTAAAACTGGATTGCGTTTATGAGGCATTGCTGATGAACCTTTTTGCCCTGGTGAGAAATGTTCCTCTGCTTCGAGAACTTCTGTTCGCTGTAAGTGGCGTATTTCTATTGCTAACCTTTCAATAGAGGAGGCAATAACCCCAAGTGTTGCAAAAAACATCGCATGACGATCTCGTGGTATGACTTGGGTGGAAACGGGTTCAGCACGCATCTTCAAGGCTTTTGCGACGTGTTCTTCAACGCGTGGATCAATATTGGCAAAAGTTCCTACAGCACCTGAAATCGCGCAAGTAGAAATTTCTTCGCGTGCTGCAAGAAGACGTTTGCGACAACGGGAAAACTCAGCGTATGCAAGAGCGAATTTGACTCCAAATGTTGTTGGTTCAGCATGAATGCCGTGACTCCGCCCAATAGTGATGGTTTCTTTATGTTCAAAAGCACGTCTTTTTAAGGCTTCAAGAAGTTGGTCTATATCCTTGAGCAAAATATCACTCGCACGCATCAATTGAATGCTCAGCGTTGTATCAAGAACATCAGATGATGTCATGCCTTGGTGGATAAAACGTGCTTCTGGTCCAATGAATTCAGCAAGGTGAGTTAAAAAAGCAATAACATCATGTTTGGTAATGGCTTCAATTTCATCAATACGATTGACATCAAATTCAGCGGCAGCCCCTTTTTCCCAAATGACTTTGGCGGCTTCTTTCGGAATAACTCCCAGTTGAGCAAGAGCATCACAGGCATGGGCTTCAATTTCAAACCAAATACGATATTTCGTTTCGGGAGACCAAATTGCTACCATTTCAGGGCGGGAATAACGTGCGATCATTCTTTTTTTCCTTATTGTGAGAGAAGTGCGGCTTGGCGTAATGCACTCATGCGCGTTTTGTAAAGCTCTTTGTTTCCGTTTTTATAAATTGCAGAGCCTGCAACAAATACATTTGCACCAGCTTTTGCAGCTATTCCAATTGTATCAACGGTGATACCACCATCAACTTCAAGATCAATAGGGCGGTTTGCAATCATGCTTTTAACACGCTTAATTTTATCTTTTATTTCTGGAATAAAATTTTGTCCACCAAAACCCGGATTGACCGTCATGATGAGGATGAGATCTAATTGATCAAGCAAATATTCAAGGACATGTTCAGGGGTGCTTGGATTGAGTGCAATTCCTGCTTTTTTACCCATTGCTTTGATTGTTTGGAGTGAACGATGAAGATGGGGACTTGCTTCAGCATGAATGGTTATAATATCTGCACCCGCTTTTGCAAAAGCTTCCAAATAAGGATCAACTGGTTTAATCATCAGGTGGACATCAAATATTGCTTTGGTTAATGGACGCAGAGCCTTGACGACTTCAGGGCCAAAGGTGATGTTAGGAACAAAGTGCCCATCCATAATATCGAGATGGAGCCAATCTGCACCAGCATCAACAACATCTAATATTTCTTGCCCAAGTTTAGAAAAATCAGATGCCAAGAGCGAAGGTGAAATGAGATGAGAATGGGGCATAAAAATCTCCTTGATTGGCTGTTTTATCATGTCGCTGTGTATACACAAATATCTTTTGTGTTATGACAAAAAGAAAAATACATATTATAGACTTTTTATACAAAGATCGCTTGAAATTTTAAAGTTTGATAAGTGAAAGATATGCCGAATCATAAAACATGTTTGAAGTCTGAACTTCAAGATAATATTACCGTTTCTTCGCAAGAATATCGAGATGCTATGAGCCATTTTGCAGGCGCTGTGCATATTGTGACAACAGATGGCATTAAAGGAAAGCGTGGGGTGACTGTTTCGGCATGTTGCTCTTTATCAGATGATCCTCCAACGCTTCTTGTTTGTCTCATGCGCCATAATCTGAAGAATCATGTGTTTATGGAAAATGGAATTTTTTGTGTTAATAGCTTGGCAGGAAAACATCGTCCATTAGCGGATATTTTCTCGAAGCGTTGCAATGTTGAACAAAATGAGCGCTTTGATAGGACACAATGGGGAACTTTGCAGACGGGGGCGCCTAGTCTTTCAGATGCTTTAGCATCTTTTGATTGTCGTTTGATTTGTTGGCATGAACATGCAACCCATTGTGTATTGATTGGTGAAGTTGTTGCAATCAAGCGTAGTCAAGAAAAAGATGCTTTGATGTATTTGAAGCGTGGATATCACACTTTGCCTTTATAAAGATTTTTATTTTTTTGCATGGATGAAATGATTCATTGGTGCTCCATTTAAATTTAGTGCACTGAAAAAGGAGGAGAGGGATGGTTCTGAGCTTTGAATTTTCTTCTTTTTGGGATTTCTCAATAAATGAGAAAGATGATTTTGGGATGACCTTTGATCAAAAGTCCAAACTTAGACAAAAAAGCGATCAGGATCAAACAGCGTATTTAGATATATTTGTAGATTATTATGAAAAAACATTTTGTTCTTGTGTTGATGGGTATTGCACAATATATAGACCTCACAGAGCAGATGTGGAGGTTTTTTATTGCATGAGCGAAGAGATTGATGATCAATATCGCCCTAGTGAAGATGAGCCTTTTATGAATGAACGGCAGAAGGCGTATTTTCGTGCTAAATTGGTTTCTTGGAAAAATGATATCTTAAAAGAAGCGCGTGAGACTTTGGAAAATTTGCAAGAAGAGAATGTTGGTCAACCAGATTTGAGCGATCGGGCATCTTGTGAAACTGATCGTACAATTGAATTACGCGCTCGTGATCGTCAAAGGAAACTTATTGCAAAAATAGATGCTGCCTTGGAGCGAATTGATAATGGAACATATGGTTTTTGTGAAGAAACCGGCGAGCCTATTAGTATAAAGCGTCTTGAGGCTCGGCCGATTGCCGTTTTGTCACTGGAAGCACAAGAACGTCACGAACGACGTGAAAAAGTTTATCGTGATGATTGATGATTAAAGTCATGAGAACGATAAACAAACGAAGTTCGTGAGTGATCAAATTGTATATTTTATTTTGGAGTGGTGGGAATAAACAAAGATGGTTCTTGTCTCCCTTCAATTTCGGCCGTGATGGCTGAATCTTTTACTGTTTGATTTGTAAAAGAAGAGGATATTTTATCTGGCATCTCGTTTTTTTCTGTAAGGGGGGAGATAGGATGGGGGTGTAATTCTCTTTTCTCTGTTCTGGATGTACTGGTAATATCGGATTCTACAACCATATCTGTTAACCCACCAATAAGGAGCAAATGTTCTTTATTATCACAACGGACTAAAACAAGGCGGCGTGTTCGATCTATAGAAATTGATTCACATAATGCTAATCGTGATAGACTTTTTTTTCTATTACTGTTGAACCTTTTCATATTTAAACGGCGTAACAACAAGATAATAATGATAAGAGCTATGATTGTTATTATAAAAAACAAAAAACTTATCATTATGTTTGCAGCAGATGTACCTATTTGGTCTGATAACCAGATAACCATAGATTTTCTCCCATTGTGGTATGGAAATTATCGTTTTTTATTGAGATAAATTTATAAACATCCCCTTAAAAGTTTCACTTAAAGACAAAGAAATAAACTTTTAGCATTAAGTAAGCTTTCTTAGAAAGGTAGTATCATAGTATATATTTTATAACAATGAATATAAAGGAAGTTTCTTGGTATAAGAGACAGCTAAATCTAAGGCAAAGAGAGATGGATAAAGGTTTTAAGAATAATGAAAGATCAGAGTCTTCGTCTTCTGTTCGTCGGAGAGTTGTGATTTTAGGTGTCATTTTTATCTTCGTTTTCCTTTTCACTGTGGGCATTTTAGATTTTTTTTATCCACAAAGTTATTTGAAAAAGGTTGTGCTGGCATCTTTTTTGATTCTAGCAACTATCGGTGTTGTAACACTTATTTTAAGTGGAATGGGAATTTTAAGGTACCACGCATTGTGGCTACGTGAGGACTTTGATTTTAACATTTTTAATAAGAGCGATGATGCAATTGTAATCTCTGATCTTTCTGGTTTTGTTTATTATTCTAATCAAAACTATCAAAAAATTCTAACCTATAAGCCTGAAGGGTCTTGTTATAGGGTTATTGCTGATCTTCCAGGAGCTGGTGCACTTGCCTATCGCTTAAAAGTTGCCGCCTGTAATAACTTTGCTGCACAAGAAGAGTTAAGAGTAGAGCAACCAATTTTTACCGATTCTATACAAAAAAAATCTGTTTGGTATAATATCTCTGTTCAACCTATAACAAAACAGAAAAAAAAGCTTTTATTTTGGCGCATTAGCGATATTTCGCATTTACAACAAAACCGAGAAGTTTTTTTCTCTAATCTTCAAGAGGCGATTAATCACTTAGATCAAGCTCCTGTTGGTTTTATATCCGTTAATACACAAGGTATACTTCTTTATGCCAATACGGTTTTTGCTGAATGGTTCTCACTTGATTTAGCAAATTTTACCGTAGGTCAATATCATTTTGATTCATTATTTGAGAGCGTTGGCGCTAAAAGCTCATGGAGTGATATTTGTTTACAAACCAACAGATATCAAAACTCAGGTTACTCTTTACCTTATAGATTTTCATTATGTTTAAATTCACAAACGATAGGAGAGAAAATATTTCATTGTTTTATTTCTGCTTCTTCTCTCTTAGAAGAGGAAGCTGTTTATCGTATTGTGATCATTCCACAACAAATACAAAAAGAAGAGGATGATCAATCAAAATTACCCAGTATATTAGAAGAATATTTTGATGCGAGTCCTTTTGCAATAGCCGTGGTAAATCAGGAAGGGCAATTAATTCACATGAATAATGCTTTTTCATCACTTACGGAATGTATGGATGAGACTATCAATTTTTATGATATTATCTCTCGTCGTGACTGTATGCAATTAGAGCGTGCCTTTCAGAAAATTGCGACCAATAAAAATTATTTTGTTTCTCTGGAGACTGTTTTAGAAAAGAATGAAGAACGCCATTTACGCCTCCATGTGATGTCTGTACCACCCTATCATGGTGATACTCTACAAGATTTAGTTATTATCTCTGTCATTGAAACAACAGAACAAAAAACACTTGAAGATAAAATGATGCAAAGTCAGAAGATGCAAGCTGTTGGACAATTGGCAGGTGGCATTGCTCATGATTTTAATAACGTTTTGACAGCGATTTTAATGTCATGTGATCTTCTTTTAAATACGCATCGTAGCTCTGATCCGGCTCATGCTGATCTGATTAATATTAAAAATAATGCTAATCGTGCAGCTGCTCTTGTCCAACAATTACTCGCTTTTTCTAGAAAGCAAACACTTCGACCTGAAGATGTTGATTTTACAGAATTTTTATCAGATATTCGCAACCTTATTTTACCGCTTTTGGGAAATAATATTCAGCTAAAAATTATTCATGGAAGAGATTTGTGGAGCGTTGAAGTCGATCAAGCATCTTTTCAGCGTGTGATTATGAATTTGGTTATTAATGCACGTGATGCCATGTTTGATGGGGGTATTGTTACGATTGCGACAAACAATATTACAAAACAACAAAGTGCTGAATTTAATCATCTTGGTTTAGCAATTGGTGAATATGTGCAATTGACTGTTTCAGATACAGGAGCTGGGATATCTGCTGCTATACAAGAAAAAATGTTTGAGCCATTTTTTACAACCAAAGAAGTTGGAAAAGGAACAGGCCTTGGTTTATCCATGGTTTATGGAATTATCAAGCAGAGTGGTGGGTATATTTATTGTGAAAGTAAAGAGGGAGAAGGAGCAACATTTCATATTTTTCTACCCCGTTATATCCCAGATGTAAAAGGAGAAACTTCTCAAAACATTGAAAAAGAGGAGGAGAAAGATAAAAATATAGACTTAACAGGATCTGCTATTGTTTTATTGGTTGAAGATGAGGATGCGGTCAGAATGGGAGGGGTAAGAGCTCTTCAAATGAGAGGATATACGGTTTTAGAAGCGGCAAGTGGGGTGGAAGCCCTTTCTATTCTTGAAGAAAAAAAAGGCATTGTTGATATTATTGTTTCCGATGTGGTGATGCCAGAAATGGATGGGCCCACTTTATTGAAGGAAGTCCGTAAAAACTATCCTGATATCAAATTTCTTTTTGTTTCTGGATATGCAAAAGATGCTTTTGCTAAAAATCTTCCACAAGATGCTGTTTTTGGTTTTTTATCTAAACCTTTTACACTCAAACAGTTAGCTCTAACAGTTAAAGAAACACTTTCATCATGACACAAAAATAGATGCAATAAAAAATTGGTGTTTTAAGATTTTTTAGGGGGAAATAGAGCGTATTTTGATCAATAGAGAGCGCATGATAATATCCAGAAAACGAAATGAAGAAGAACGATTTGGAAATTTAAATAAAACTCAAAAAAAATTGCACATCCTACGCAAGAATTTATGAAGAAATAGACTTAAGCCGGTAAACTTTAAAGTTTTTTTATTATAAGCCTAAAGATAAATTGTATTTACAACGTTAAAAAATGTTATAGATTACTGATAGCTTCAAAAGGATAAGAGTTGTTGTTGCGTATCGGCTATACCGCTCTTTCCTTCAATAAATGCTTTTAGGGCTTCGGGGTAGAGTTTATGCTCTGCTTTAAGAACTCTTTGTGCTAAGCACTCAGCGGTATCATCAGGATAGACCGGAACAGCTGCTTGGGCAAGGATTTTTCCAGCATCCATGTCTTCTGTAACAAGATGAATAGTGCAACCTGTGATTTTTACACCCGCTTGTAAAACTCTTTCATGCGTATTTAAGCCTTTAAATGAAGGTAAAAGAGAAGGATGAATATTTAAAATTCTTCCCTCATAAAGTTTTACAAAACGTGATGAAATAAGGCGCATATACCCCGCAAAGCAGAGAAAGTCCGGTTTATATTGATCTAAAATTGTGAAAATATCTTCTTCATGCTCTTCTCTTGTTTTGTAGATTTTACGATCAACAATATGAATAGGTAAGTTATGCTTTTGTGCTTTTTCAATACCGTTTGCACGTGGATTATCGCAAATAACTGCAACGATTTCAGCAGGATATTCCTTTTGTTGACTTGCTTGAGCAAGGGCAACCATATTGGACCCATTACCAGATATGAAAACGACGATTTGTTTTTTCATAAATTCAGTGTTCCTTTATAAAGTATTCCTTTATTTTGATTTTGGCGTTTTGTTAAAATGCCAAGAGGTGTCACAGCTTCTCCATTTTTTTCAAGAACTTGCGTAATTGTTTCAGCTGCATGCTGTGCTACGATAATGATCATGCCAATACCACAATTGAATGTTCGTAACATTTCTGCTTCATCTATTTTACCTTGTTTGGCAATCCATGAAAAGACGGAGGGAACATTGATATTAGAAAGATTAATTTCGGCGCAAAGAGAAGAGGGAATGACACGTGGAATATTTTCAGGAAAGCCTCCACCTGTAATATGTGCTAGAGCTTTAATTCCTTCGTATTCTCGCATAATAGGAAGAAGCGATTTCACGTAAATGCGTGTTGGTGTCAGGAGTGCTGTACCAAGGCTGTTTTTTGGGGAAAAAGGGGCAGGGTCATTCCATTTGAGATGACTTTGTTGAATGATTCGTCGAACAAGCGAAAAACCGTTAGAATGAATTCCAGAGGCGCTTAGACCTAGGATAATATCGCCTTCTGTCAAGTCTTTTGAAGGGAGAAGCATGCTGCGTTCACATGCGCCTACAGCAAAACCTGCTAGATCATAATCCCCTTCTGCATACATTCCTGGCATTTCTGCAGTTTCTCCCCCAATAAGAGCAGCGCCGGCTTGTTTACATCCTTCTGCAATGCCAGAAACAATTGCCGCCCCTTGTTCAGGATCAAGTTTTCCGGTTGCAAAATAATCCAGAAAAAAAAGAGGTTCCGCCCCTTGTACAAGTAAATCATTGACACACATAGCAACCAGATCAATACCTACAGTATTATGGTGATCACTTTCAATGGCAATTTTTAGTTTTGTTCCCACTCCATCATTGGCCGCGACTAAGATAGGATCTGTAAACCCGGCTGCTTTTAAATCAAAAAGGCCACCAAAACCACCAATTTCTGCATCTGCTCCGGCTCGTTTTGTCGCACGTATAAAGGGTTTAATTTTTTCTACCATAGCATTACCCATATCAATGTTTACACCGGCTTTTGCGTAGGTAAGATTATTATTCGTAAGATCTTGATTGCTCATTGGAGCCTTCCTTTAGTGGAAAATCAGGTTTTGATGTTATTCAATGCCATGATAGAGTTTTCTCTGCAAGAGATATTGGTAAGAAAATAAGCAACTTTACTTGTACCTTATTTTGAAGATGTTTATAATTTTTGTGAAGAATTTTTTTTAGGATAGTTTATGAGCAAGATATCAGATAATCATGGACGGTCTTCGTGGGAACTTATGAAAAAGAAAGGGAGTGAGATCACATCCCGTAACCGTTATAAGACTTATATGCCAGCATATACACAATTACCTTTACCGAATAATATGAAAAGACAAATCTTTTTTTGGCTGGGAGCACTGATTTTTTTTATTCTTTTTATGTTTGTTTTTGGGTCAATTTTGCTTCCTTTCGTGGCAGGAATTGTGTTGGCTTATTTCCTTAATCCCATTGTTCAATTGCTTGAAAAATTTGGTATTCGTCGTGTTTTTGGTACTGTCCTCATTACCTTATTTATTGTTATTATCTTTGTTGCTGCTTTAGTTATTCTGATTCCTATTATTAGTTCGCAAATACAACAATTTGTGAGTGATGGCTTACCTGTTTATATTAATCGTATTCAAACCTTTTTTGTTGAACATGATTTTGATTGGATAAGGCACTATTTTGGAAGTGATCCAAATGAATTACGGAGTAATATTAAAGGGCTTTTAGGAGAAGGTTCTGATTTTATTACATCTCTTTTGAATTCACTTTTAAAATCAGGAAAGTCTATCGTTAATATCGTTAGTCTATTTGTTGTGGCACCTGTGGTGACATTTTATATGTTATTAGATTGGCCACGTATGGTGACAGCAATTGATTCGTTAATACCACGTGATCATCTTGAAACTGTTCGAAGTATTTTTCATGAAATGGATAGAGCTATCGCAGGCTTTGTTCGTGGACAAGGAACTGTTTGCCTCATATTGGGGGGCTATTATGCTATTGGTTTAACGATTGCAGGGCTTAATTTTGGTCTTTTGGTTGGTATGTTTATTGGCCTTATTAGCTTTATTCCTTATATTGGAACAATGAGTGGTTTTCTCCTTTCTGTTGGGATTGCATGGGTCCAGTTTTATCCCAATAATTGGGGGGGAATTATCATTGTGATGGTACTTTTTTTAATTGGTCAATTTATTGAAGGGTATATTCTTCAACCAAAACTTGTTGGTTCATCAGTGGGATTACATCCCGTGTGGTTGATGTTTTCACTTTTTGCTTTTTCTTCACTCTTTGGTTTTACTGGTATGCTTGTTGCTGTTCCTGCAGCGGCGGCTGTGGGTGTTTTAGTTCGTTTTGCCATTCATACTTATCTTAGTTCTCAGATGTATTCGCGAAGTGGAAAGTCGGAGCCGCTAAAATGAATGGGCGCGAAACACAATTGTCTTTAAATTTTCCTTATGAACCGATTTTTCAATTTGATGATTTAGTCGTGACGGATAGCAATCGTATGGCTTTTCAGCTTATTGATCATTGGCCCAATTGGAGCTTACCTATTGCCGTTTTGGTTGGAAAAGAAGGGTCTGGAAAAACACACTTTTCGAGTATATGGCTGCAAAAAGCAAATGCATTCAGGATTCAGCATAATAAAATTGATCAGGCTGTTGCTATGGCTTCTTTAGGTAAAGCATTTTTAATAGAGGATGTTGATGCTGGTGAAATTAGTGAAACAGAACTTTTCCATTTAATTAACAGTGTTAAGCAAGCAAATGTTGATGCACGACAAGCTACTTTATTGATGACGGCACGAACACTCCCTTCTACTTGGAATCTAAAGTTAAATGATCTAAAAAGTCGTCTTAATTCGGTGATGTTCGTTGAAATTAATCAGCCTGATGATGCATTGTTAACAGCTGTTGCCTTTAAACTTTTTGCCGATAGACAGCTTATTGTACATCCAGATACAGTTTATTATCTTATCAGCCGTTGTGAACGTTCTTTATTTTCATTGAAGCATGTTATTGATTCTGTTGATCAATTGGCGTTACAAAGAAAAAGAAAAATAACGCGTGCTGTGATTGCCGAAGTTTTGAATAGGAAAAAAACGTAAACATTTCCTATCATGACTTTACAGGTTATTCCTTTTATTATTGTTTGAATATAAGGAAGGACACGTCATTTAAGTTTTCTTCTTTTAATATCTGTAAAAAGTAAAGGATATTATTTTTAATTTTTCATACGTGCCAGAAATAGCTTTGAGATTTTATTTAAGTATATTTTTTCATCTTTAGAAGAATTAGAAAAAGAGAGAAAATGCTTAATACAGATGGATTTTATAGTGAGTACAGTGGAGATATTATATTTTCTTTAGGAAAAAAATCTTTTGTAACATTTAAGTCGTTTTTAAAATTCTATCTGTAAAGTGTGTTCTGATACAGTGGATAGTTTCCTTAAAGCAAAATAACATCATGAAACCCTCATAAAGAGGTGCATTATTTTTTTATATCGATTAGACTTTTTTACGGATTCTATTTTCGCTAATAAATGTGTTATTGAGGAGAAAAAAATTAAAACCATTCTTTTTTGTAAAAAAATGCAAGAAAATTGAAAAAAAGTGCGTTTTTCTCTTGCACTTCTATTGTGAAAATTTTAGGAAACGTGCATCAAATAAATCTTAAGTAGCGGAGCGTAGCGCAGTCTGGTAGCGCACCTGATTTGGGATCAGGGGGTCGTAGGTTCGAATCCTATCGCTCCGACCATATTTGATAAGGTGTATGAGAGTGAAGCAGTTAGGTACGTGTGGTGAAAAACGATCATTCAAACATTGTGTAATCTAAAGGAAAAAGGCATGGTCGCACGTATTTATAGTCCTGCTAAAACAGCTATGCAGTCAGGTAAGGGAAATACAGGCTTTTGGATTCTACAGTATGAGCCGATAAAAGCAAAAATGCTAGAGCCTCTTATGGGTTACACGGCAACATCTGATGTGAATAGTCAGGTAAGAATTCGATTTAATAGAAAGGAAGAAGCCATTGCTTTTGCACGCAAGAATGCTATTCCTTATCGTGTAGAAAAAACACATATGTCGATTCGGCGTGCTGTTTCTTATTCTGATAATTTTCGCAGTGATCGGCAGCAATCTTGGACACATTAAGTTAAAGATGCTATTTTAAATTGAGAAAATAATCAGTTGGGTGTTGGGTCCCGTAGCTCAGCTGGATAGAGCAACGGCCTTCTAAGCCGTGGGTCACAGGTTCGAATCCTGTCGGGATCACCATATTTAAGAAAATTAATGAATAGAAGTATCCGGGAGTTTTCCTTTAATTCTATTAATTTACTTTCTGTACGTCCTGAATCTTTTCATGTTTTTTATTTATGCTATTAGCATTTTTTATTGATTGTCTGGGTATAAAATGATGCTATGCTGTTTTCTATCCAGCCAAAAACGCTTTCATTTATGAAACTGTAGCACCGGTATTAGCTGCGCGGGTGGCTGCTAATTTTCTCAATCCATGCTCTGATTTTTTATTCCTGATGCATTGCAAGCTTTACTAAATAGGTTGCCAAAACTTTCTTTTCCACAAATAAATGTTTCATCACCTATGGGAGTAATTTAAAGGGTTTCTGCAAGTTTTAGTAAAATAGGTAGAAAAATATCTGTTTTAAATTGGCTCTTTTCTGTTTTAAGATGAATGATATTATCTTTAATGTCTTTCCAGCCAATGCGAACGGCATTACCACGACGTAAGCCCGTACACAAAACCACATCAATCCAAATGCGTTAATGGGTACCATGATGCCATTTGTGATAATATTTATCTATGTCTTCTTCTAACCATGAGGTGAAGCCTTCTGTGTTAAAGGATTTGGGTGGTTTTATATTAAAAGCAGGATTTCTGTTTAAAAGAACATTACCAACCGCCCAATTAAAAAGACCATTTAAAGCCGTTAAAAAGTGTCTTGCTGCTGCGGGAGTATTGCGTCTTCTTTCTACAACATCAAGAATATATTATTTTTTTATACTTTTATAGGCGCGATCACCAATGTATTTAGAAACATTGTTTATAGAATCCTATATTTAACTTTTTTCATTGATTCTGATTGATTATGCTATTGTATGCTTTGTAAATATTGGTGCAATAATCAATCAAATGCCCCTTCTGTAAGTCTGCTTTGTTTTACTTTCTTGGAGGTGCCATTTTGCGCTGGTTTAAGGGCAAGCATATAATTGCCAACAAGTTTTTGCGTTCCGTAAGTTTCTTCAATCTGAAACCGATGATCATGAGCAATGCGTATATACCATATGATTTTACCATGACATGTACGTTCGCTAACAAGATAGAGTGGACGACGTTTTGTCATGGCTAAAACTTTATGTCATCAATAAGGGGTAGCTGCCTTCTTGTTTATTTTCAAGAGGTGGAAAGTTTTCAATACTATAAGCATTACTCCTTATTGTTGGTGGTGTTATAGTTTTATTGATATGAATTAGTAATTCTTCAGTGGGTTTGATTTCTATAACCTTTGCTCCTTGTTTTTTGCTCTCTTAAAGCATGTGGAATGGCTGACTATTGGTGAAGTGTTGTTGCCCCATGTGAACAGTTTAATGGAAACTGTTGGTGGTTTTTTAAACGTGCTGATGGCATGGGCTAATGAACACCCTGTTTTAACCGGTGTGATCATCAAAACCATTGCCGCTCTGATGGCTTTTAATATTGCTTTGCGGGTTGTGCGTTTTACCATGGCAGGAACCCGCCTTGGGATCCTGCAATTGATTGCCTCTTTTATCAGGCTTGGGTCTATTAGCCGCATGCTGAAGGCAAGTTGGCGCGGGCTCTTGACTTCAGGGCGCTCACTGGGCTTGCTCACCGCAGGGTTTGGGGCACGTTTCCTCAGACTTTTGCGCCCTATGACTTTGTTGGTGGGCTCTTTGCGGGGGATTGCGGTCTCAGGAGCGGCTTTTGCGAGGAGCTTTGGTTTGATAGGAACCGTGATCGAAGTGGTTGGGGCAAGCCTGTCCTCTGTTGTGGGAGGGCTTTTTACCCCGGTAGGGGCTGTGATTGCTGCTGTTGTGGCTATCATATTGGCTGCTGGTTTTACTTTATGGAAATATTGGGACCGCTTTTCTTCTTTTATAAAGGGCTTTTTACGGGGGGTAACACGGGCTTGGGGGCAAGCCTTTGAAGCTGTCATGCGTTTTTTTGGTGCTGATACCAGCACCATCACCCGTTGGAAAAACATCATTGCTTCTGCCTTTGATTTTTCTGCCCACTGGCAAAGGTTTAAACAAGGACTTTCCTTTGTTGCTCAAAGCTTTGAAGATTTGTGGGAGGGGATTAAACAAAGTCTTTCCAATTTTTGGGGGTGGTTGAAGCGTTTTTTCTCTCAAGAAAAGCTCACGGATAGTGCCAAGGCAAGCATGGAACAAGCCGGAGAAGATTTAGCGGATTGGATTGTTAATGGTTTTATGGGCACCATCTCACAATTGACAGATTTTTGTAAATCTTTACCTCACCGCATAAAGGGGTGGATTGGGTCGATTGATGTAAGAGATTATTTGCCAAGTTTTTTAGGAGGCAAAACGTCCATCGAGCCACTTGTGCAATTTGCGGGGGCTGGTCGTGCCAATGCACCTCTCACAGAAGCAAAAGACAAAGACCGCTCTCCTATCACGCACAATCAAAATGTCACGGTGCATGTCAATGGCGCGCGTGATCCCATTGCAACTGGATATGCGGTTCGTCATGCATTGCAACGGGCAGGGGCTAATGCCTTGCATGGTGGAACAGAATGAGGGCAATAGAATGAAGGGAAGAGGGGAATGCAAGATCCTTTGCTGATGTTGGGACCGCATCAATTTTATGTGGACTGGTTGAACTTCCAATCTTTTGAAGAGGAATTCTCTGCCTCATGGGTTTGCTTAGAGCGTTTTGGTGGGGACCCTGGTTTGCAATTTACCGGCTATGGCAATGATCCCAAAACCATCCACGGGGTATTATTTCCAGAAGAGTTTGGTGACCGGGTTGCCATTGATGCCATCACCAGAACCATACGTGCGGCTCAACCCGTTCAGATGATCCGTTGGATGAGTGATGATAGCTACAGTGCCTTAATGCTTGGATGTGTGGTGATTACCAGTGTCACGAAAGACCATGACTATATTAGCCGCTCTGGTCAATCGGGGCGTATTCGCTATTCCATTAGCCTGTTGCCTTTTTTTGATGGGGGAAAACCACAAGGTCAATATCAAGTGGGACAATACCAAGGGGGACAAGAGGAGGATAGCCCATGAAGATCCCCGCAAAGCAGCTTGTGGTCGAATTAGAGGATATGAGTTTAGACCTCATTTGTTATCACCATGCCTTGTCTGTTTTAGGAGATCGGAGGCAAGCGGGTTTACTGAAAGGTTATTTAGAAGCCACGCTGGAGGCTAATCCAGAGATCGCTGGATATGATGCTTTTTTGCCGCGGGGCTTAAAAGTTTTTCTGCCTGAATTTATTTCCCAAGAAAAAAACAGCGTGGTCAAACGGCTATGGGATTAATGCGCACATATCCCTTTATTGAGGTAAGGGTAGGGGAGAAACTTGTTCATCAGGTTTTTTACCAGCGTCTTTTAACGGCAACCATCACAGACAATGCGGGGAATGAAGCCGATACATTCGAGGCGGAATTTGATGATAGCGGCAATGATTTAGAGATTCCCTCCAGGAACAGTGTACTCCATGTCACCTTTGGTTATGAGAACAGCATTCGTGCTTTTATGGGGCGTTTTGTTGTCGAATCAGTGATCAGTTGTGGGGGCAGTGATGGAGAGATTTTGCGCCTTTGTGGCAAAAGCGCTTCCATGCGTGCGGAGATCAAAGAACAGGACAGCGAACATTTTGACCACAAAACCATTGCTGAGATTGTTGAGACCCTTGCCAAACGTCATGGTTATCAAGCAAAGGTCAGTCCACAATTTACCAAACAAACCTTGCCTTATGTGGTACGCACCGATCAATCGGCGATTGATTTTTTAACTAGGCTTTCTGATCGGATGCAGGCACGTTTTTTGATCAAAGACAATAAGTTTTTATTTTTAAGCGGGGACAATCTCCCCCTTCAAACAATCCATCAACATGAGTGTTCACACTGGGAATTTAGTCTCGAGCCACGCACCCAATATGGCATGATAGAAGCACGATATTTTGATCGCGCAAAAGGGCAACAACACGTTGTTACGCATCGCACAGGGTATACGGGGCCCATTCGCCGTCTGCGGACGTGCTACCCTTGTGAGGCAGAAGCTTTAGCTGCGGCTGCTTCTGAGTCGGATAGGCTTTGTCGAGCCATGGGTAGTGGTTCTTTAAGCCTTGAGGGGCGCCCTGAAATCATGGCGGGTCAACCGCTTTTGCTTCAAGGGTTTCGAGGCGAAATCAATGGCACATGGCATGCTGCAACCGTGACCCATTGCTATGAAAAGCAAAGCGGATACACCACAGAAATCACCTTTGAGGCACCAGATAAGGGGAAAGAGGGATGAGAAAACTAAACGTGTTAGAAACAGAAAACCCAAGAGACAATTTTGCCCCTTCTTTTCGGCAACTTCCCCATAATATTGAAGCAGAACAAGCTTTGCTCGGGGCCATCATGATCAATAATGATGCTCTTGAGAGCGTTTCTGATTTTCTCAAACCAGAACATTTTTTTAAAGCCTTCCATCAAAGGCTTTTTGATATCATCTTAACAATTGTTCAAAAGGGAAAAGTTGCAGACCCGATTACCATAAAGCCCTTTATTGCAAATGATGAGAAAATTGGAGATATCACAGTCTTTAATTATGTTGTTCGTTTAGCCAAAGAAGCTGTCACAATCATCAATACACAAGATTACGGACAGGTTATTTATGATCTGTTTATTCGGCGCTCTTTAATTAACCTTGGCACTCACATTGTAAATAGCTCTTTTGATTCTCCCTTAGAACTTACCCCTTCGCAACAAATTGAAGCGATTGAAAATCAGTTATTTGCATTGGCAGAGAAAGGCAAATATGGAGCTGGTTTTGAAAACTTTGATAGAGCTATTGTAAAAGCCATTAACATGGCAAGTGCTGCAAAAAAGCGTTCCTCACAGCTTTCTGGCATGGCGACTCATATAAAAACTCTTGATGATAAAATGGGCGGGTTGCAACCATCTGATTTGATTATCCTAGCAGGGCGCCCTGGGATGGGTAAAACGTCCCTTGCAACCAATATTGCCTTTAATATTGCCAATGCTTGCAAGCGTCATGATGACAGCCAAGCCAGTGAAGGGGGGATTGTCGGTTTCTTCTCCCTTGAAATGTCAACAGAACAGCTTGCAACCCGTATTATCTCAGAACAAACAAAGGTTTCTTCTTCTGATATACGATGGGGTAATCTTTC
>NZ_LR607215.1:0-26893 GCF_902162175.1 Bartonella saheliensis | reverse complement strand
CCTTTACCCCGCGCCTTGTCCCCCCTATTCACAAGGATTCTCCGCCCTCAAATCCTCTCTCCCCATTCCACACCATGGCAAAAGCCCAAACCACACCTCAAAGCTTGCACAAAGCACAAAATCCTCCACAGCTTAAAACACCCCCTTCCCCTTTTACAGATACACGTTTTTACGCTTTTCTATTTTCACAGAAATATCTGTATAAAATGATGATACACCCCCCCTTTTTTTTTAAAAACGCCTTTAAAATCTTGCGCCCATTTTCACTTCAATCCCCACTTTAATTCCCACTTTAAATTTTAATCATAGAGATAAACCAGTTTATTCTTTTATTGAGCAGGACAAAATTTTACACGCCCATTTTGCTAATCAAAAGGGATCATAAAAAGCATTTTTACAATTTTTTAGAGAATTTTTTCCCACAAGCGATGCTTTTTTTATGATAAACAAAAATCAATTGAATGGATTCACTCTCAAAAAATTGTACATGAGAAAACTTTTTTGATTTTTGCCTTCAACATTCACAACGATAAATTATTTTTCTATGCCAATGTTTTTATATCGATATTTTTCTACCTCAATATTTTTTTGTTAAGGAGAATCATCATCAAAACGCTCATGGCTTTTCTAAAAATTTTTTAAAACAAAGCCTTCACAAAAAAGAAGAGATCGAAAAAAAAGGATAAAAAAAAAGGTTCGTTTCTCATAAACAAACCTCTAGAGAAAATTATTGAAATAATTTTCAAAATTTTAAACGACTCCCTCTAAAAGTATCTAAAATACTTCAGAAGCACCAAAATGAATACAAATAATTATCTAGCACAGAGCAAAAAAAAATCAAGAGCAAAAAATTTTATCGTTAATGCGCCCTTAACAACCGTGGGCTTTTTTTTCCCCTTATCATCACTCGAAAATCCATCCCATCTCTTCCCCTTCTTCAAGCAAATCCTTCCACATCGCATAAAAATAACGCGAATTTTTTTAAAAAAAACTTATAAGCCTCAAAACAAGCCCCTTAAGACGACAAACTGCGTTTTTTTTACAAAAGATGAAGCGCAAACAGGCATAAAAGCCAATTTTTGATAAAAGATCCTTTTGAGAAGATTAAAAATCTTGATGAAACATTGTTCCAATAAAAAAGAAGCGGATTTTTTTAACATCTCCGCTTCTTTAACTGTAAAATTATGATGAAAAATAATTAAAAAAATTCAAAACTATGAAGGGAACCAATTTGACAACAATTCATACCTTACAGGGTCATCAGCACATTGTCCGCCACCACATTCCAGTATAGTCGAAATCAAATTTGCTGCAATTAAAAACACGAATAAGAAACTTGCTGTTTTACTCAAGATTGGAAAAGAAGAAAATTCTTTAAACTTGTGCGCTAATTCGCCTAAAATCATGACGAATGCAACAGCAAAGATACAAAGGACAGAAATAATGAAGGCCCAAGTATAAAAGTGCAATCCAAAGAACGTTGAACCATATCCCAAATCATCAGGTGTGATATGCAAAAATACCTGCCTTGCAGCAACAGCACTGGTGACCATACACCCGATAATAACCATGCCATAATGGGTATTTTTCACCCTGTGGTGAATATTGAGCAAGAACCCACATCCTGCCAGCATCAATCCAACACGTTGCAGCAAACAAAGGGGACAAGGCAACTCAAATTTTACCAATTGATAATAAAAAGCGACCACCAAGACAATGGACAACCCAATCAGTCCTAGCGTATTCATAAAAATGACGAAATGAGGATTTTTTTGTTCAACATTTTCCATGGCTATTCTCTCAAAAAGATAAATTCAAAGTAGAAGTTGCGTGATGATTAAAGGTTAGAAGAATAACAACGAACAAAATAGCCCACAAAACATAACTTATATTTTTTTTGCCATACACCGTTGTTACTGCAGTGCCTAAAGCGATTAAAAATGGAAAAAACATAACTTTTAAATCTCCTTTCTTAATATCCGGTGTTTAACTGTTCTTTCTTGTTATAAAAGTTCAACATATTAAAAAATTGGGCAAAAAAGAGACCATGGATTTATTATTCACAATTCATCCTTCACTTTATATTGTCATTATATTTATGGTCTTAATTGTTACATTTATGTGAAGAAAGGATGAAAGAGATAATTGCTTCAAAATGCCTTTGAACAAAAGCATTAAAGCATTGATTATTCATGTTCTTTATATCAACAATTATTGAAAGAGTCCCTTATCCCCCATACTTAAATGGCAAAATAAAAAGCCTTTAAAATAAAAGATATCTCTCTGTTATTTTACGGGAAAAAATATCCTTATTTACAACGCAGTTTTGCCATAAAAATCTCTTTTTATCATAAATAGTGTTTCAAATTGCACCATATTGTACAATATATGGGAACGGTATTTGTTTTAGCAATAAAAAATGAGACATTTTCTAAAAACCTTATCGTCTTTTAAAGATTTTTCGAGAATATATTTTCAGCCTGTATTTTTTTCTTTTTTTCTTCAAAGTACATTCGATTTAAAAGTACAAAGGCATTCCTCAAAGGGTATTTCTAAAAAGTAAAAGACACCTCTCACTGTTTCACCACGCCCCCTCCAACCTATTGAACAGCAAAAAGTTCAAAGGACAAAGTTTCATGAGCTTTAAGAGGGTATTTTTAAACTTGCGTGACTTACCTTTAAATTTTGACCTTTCAACCTTATTTATAAAAAAACTATTTCTCTGCCATCAATTGGCTTTGCAAAGAGGGTATAAAACTCTTAAAAAACGAATGATAAAGAATCGCCTTGCATCTTTAAAAAGGATAGAGAATGATGAAGAAGTCATGTGATGTCGGGATTTTAATGGGGAGTCAATCGGATTGGCAAACGATGTGCCATAGTGCCGATATTTTGACGACTCTTGGCATTTCTCATAGTTCGCATATTGTTTCAGCCCACCGTACTCCTGAACGCCTTTATCAATTTGCCAAAGAAGCAAAATCTGCGGGTTTTAAAGTTTTAATTGCCGGTGCTGGAGGTGCAGCACATCTTCCTGGAATGCTTGCAGCGCTCACATCCCTTCCTGTTTTTGGCGTTCCAGTGCACTCACAATCTCTCTCTGGTCAAGACTCTTTGCTTTCAATCGTGCAAATGCCAGCAGGCATACCCGTTGGAACGTTAGCCATTGGCAAAGCAGGAGCCATTAATGCCGCTCTTTTAGCCGCCGCCGTTATGGCGATTTATGATCCTGATCTTGCCCAACGCTTAGAAGATTGGCGTCAGCAACAAACAGCTGGTGTCGCCCTAACGCCTGTCAGGGAGGTTTAAAATGACACTGTCTTCCAGACCCCTCCCATCGAGTACCCCCGCTTCCTCCAACGCCACGCTCTCCAGCACCCCCCTATCCAGCACCACACCCTCCAACACCATGCCCTCCAACACCATACCCTCCAACACCATACCCTCCAGCACCACACCCTCCAACACCATGCCCTCCAGCATCACACCCTCCAACACCATACCCTCCAGCATCACATCCTCCAACACCATGCCCTCCAGCACCACACCCTCCAGCACCACCCTATCCAGCACCACGCCCTCCAACACCATGCCCTCCGGCACCACACCCTCCAGTACCGCGCCCTCCAACACCATGCCCTCCGGCACCACACCCTCCAGTACCGCGCCCTCCAACACCATGCCCTCCGGCACCACACCCTCCAGTACCGCGCCCTCCAACGCCACGCTCTCCAGCACCCCCCTATCCAGCATCACACCCTCCAGTACCATGCTCTCCAACACCATGCCCTCCGGCACCACACCCTCCAGTACCGCGCCCTCCAGAACGTCCACTTCATCCAAATCCAACATGCTCCCTCCAGGTAGTGTCATTGGCTTAATCGGTGGCGGACAATTAGCACGCATGCTTGCCATAGCAGCCGCAGAATTAGGATTTCAAACGGTTATTTTTTGCCCTGAATCTGATTGCCCAGCCGCTCAAACAGCCAATAGGCATATTATTTCCTCCTATGATGACACATCCGCCTTAGATAAATTGATTGCGCAGTGTGATGTTGTCAGTTATGAATTTGAAAATCTTTCGCTTGAAACGATTCAATATGTAGAGGAAAGCAAGCCTGTTTATCCTTCTTCCAACGCCTTAGAGATCGCACAAGATCGACTTTTTGAGAAACAATTTTTAAAAGATCAAGGGATTAGCACCGCCTCATGGCATGCTGTTGATGATTTTTCTTCTCTTATTTCTGCTCTTGATGCCTTAGGCGGGCGTGGACTTTTAAAGACACGTCGTTTTGGTTATGATGGAAAAAACCAGATCAAGCTTGATCATCCCGATGAACAAGCTTGTAAAGAAGCCTTAAAAACTTTTGCGGATCAGCCTTGTATTTTGGAAGAAATCGTTCCTTTTTTATCGGAAATTTCGGTTCTCTCGGCGCGGACAAAAGAAGGGACGCATATTTTTTATGATTGTCCTGAAAACCAACATCAAAACGGCATTCTTCATAAATCCTTTGTTCCTTCTCATATTCCCCTTGAAGTACAAGAAGCCGCGCAAGATATCAGCGTCACAGTCATGGATGCTCTTAATTATGTCGGTGTTCTTTGCATTGAATTTTTTGTCTTAACGGATGGTCATCTTTTAGTGAATGAATTAGCCCCGCGTGTACATAATTCTGGTCACTGGACGCAAAAAGCCTGCATCACCTCACAATTTGAGCAGCATATCCGTGCCATTTGTGGGCTTCCCTTAGGCAGCCCCTATCGCCATAGTGATTGCCAAATGACCAATCTTCTTGGGAATAATTTGCACACTTTAAAATATTTTCTCACACAAGAGCGCACTTCAATCCATTTATATGGCAAACGCACAACCCAACCCTACCGCAAAATGGGCCACGTCATTCAATTAACGGGACCAGCAAGCAAATCGTAACTTCCCTATACAAACGTTTCCCCCATTTTTCCAATACACTAAAGAAAACAAAAACCTTCGCCGCACACACCGCTATCCAACACTTTAGCCAACAACGCCTCTAATCCTTTGCCCCTCACGGCTTTTTCTCTTCCATACCCCCCTCTAAAAAAAACAAAAAACGCACCATTCAGTAATCCAACACCTTCCCTTTTCAAAAATATCCCTCTACGACTTAAAAACTATCCTCTATCCCACTTAAGTTTTGTCTTCCCTCCACCTTTCCCCAGCATCATTCTTCCCCTATTCTATACCCTTTTCATTCCAATCTTTAAGGAATAGACTAGCCTCTTTCCCCCATAGAAAAAGCACTTGAACAATGTACTCTTCTTATCTCACGTTCCCGGCTTTTTAGTATTTATCCATCTTTTCTTTAAGTTTATTTAGACAATGAGTGATCAGAACATTATAAGGCGCATTAGTTTTATGCCTTATTTTTATGGCATTTTGCACAAAGCCTCCCCCTTCTCGTAAGTGCCCTTTATGTATGCAATAAGCTTTTCACACATTAGAAACTGTTTTCTCTCTTGGTTTAGCAATATCATTCATCAAGACCATCAAAACAGCACTTTACAAAGCTCCAAATTTTTCTTGCTTCCAAGCGACTTTCAAGAGCCACAAATAGCACCCTTAACTTTAAAAGTATAAATGTTTATTTTATTATCCTGATACTACTAAATTATATTTTTTAGCACTATCATTGTCTTAAAAACACTCATTCAGTGAAAAATACTTCATTTTTAAAAATGAAGTATTTTTTTGCTTGTATTTTATCTTAATGTATGATTTTAGTGCTGGAATAAGTTTAAATTTTTAATTATAGCAAAAACACCATGTAAAGGGGGAGTAATGGAAGGTATATCTTCAAATAAACTCAAAAATGAAAATAAAGAGGCAAATTTAAATGAGGCACAGTCTACCTCTCCTAAAAAACGTAGAGGGGGACCTTTTAGGCACATGCTATTCCTCTTTCTTTTAACCTTTCGTAAACCTATTGTTTTAGTCACAAAAGTCATGGCAGTATTTTTTTTGTTAGGTGCAGGACTTTTATCTATGATGTGTTTCATAGGAGAGAAAGGCGGAATGCCCCTATCGATCGGGATACCAATGATCATTGTTTCAGCTCTCTTTGGTATTGGCAACATGTATTTAAATTGGTATTATGATATACTTTTACTGCGTCTATCCCCAGACAATGTTAACCTTTCACTCTTTCAATAAACATCATCATACAACACCCTTTGGAAGATTAAACTTTTCTACGGCCTAGATATTAAAAGGAATTCAAACTGTCCATATTTAAAAGCCAAAGTGTATTCTCAATATATTATACTGGCTTCTTTACTGGATAGTTTGAATTCTCCATTTTCTCGACAACCCAGTGATCAAACCCACGCAGAAATAATTGGGTTACAAGGAGTTATAGGCTATTGCCCTAAAATAGAATTTTAGCATAACTTTTTACTCTAACAGTATAGATTTACATCCCTCATAAAAAATACCAGCGTCCCACTGTATTTCTGACCTCTTTGTCAGATATATACTTACAGTACTAAGCTTATCCATCTGAGAAACCTCCTCTCCCTCCTCACGAAAACAATATTACCTATGTAATATTTTCCAATGTAAGTCTTCCAAGGCTTTTAAGCGCCTCTCTTTGCCTTATAGCAATAAAGCTTAAAACTAACAGACGGAAATACATGATACACTGAAAGAAAAACATCAATTGAGCATAAGCTCTAAAACAACAACCGTTTTAAATCTCACGCATTAATACTTATCTCCTTAATATTTCTTCCCCTCTTTATATCTATCGTCTTCTTTCCTACCCCTATAAGGTACCTTATTCACATTTAAACGCCTAACGGTTTTCAAGGATGAAGAATCCTTTGCCGATCTGTCAATATTCGCGCTTTCCTTAAAGCAAGTTCAGACGACTTGCGCACTACATATTAAATGTCTTTTGGCCTATGAAACAATCATAAATATATATGAATCAGTCATAAATATAATTGTAAACACGAAATAAATCGTTTATATAAAAGAGATCGTTTATATAGAAGAATAAGGTGGGGAGTACATATCTAACAAGTAATAAGAGAAGATGTGTAATAAACGGAGTAAATCACTCATATTATAAACATAACAAGTACGGAAATCTTTTTCCGTCTTGTAAAGAATATCGTGAAGAATGGGATGGTTTACTTTATCATAGTATAAAACATTTAAGCAACCGACTGATATCAACATGACAACACAAAAGCCAAATATATCAAGCACATCATCAGAACAACAAAATAATACATATTCTCAATGGGGTTTAGTCCTTGATATACAAAGAGAAGTTAAGGAAACAATAAAATATGGTGTTGTTTCACTAAAAGAATTTATACTCATCATCTTTATAAGCGTCTGTTTATACATTTTCCTCGCAATAATAGGCAATGCGGATAAAGCTCAGATGGATGCGACAACTGCAATAGGGCTGCTATGCGTATTAATTTTGTACGGTTCGATACCAGTCTCTTTGGTGCTATACATCATCATAAAGAAGAAACTAAAAAAAGTAATAAAGCAACTGGATGAAGCTGTTGCTAACCGCAATCCACTAGGGAGAGAGAGAAATGACTGAAGCGATAATTTTAGGGAATATTCTAGGGATTATAGGCGGTTGTGCAATAATAACATTATCGGTTTGGCTTATTTATTCTATCATTAAATATCGAAAACTGTATCGTAAAGCGCTTACAGGACGAGATCTAGCGATTCAAGAAAGTAACAAAGGAATTGATAAGTAAAAAAGTCGTGAAAAATGATAGATTAAAATACGATAATCTTTATTTTGATATTTTGAGACTTATTTAATGTGATTAGAGTTCCAGTTATTGAAGGTATTAAGACACTTCATCAAAGGGGTATTTGAAACTGTAAGCATAATATTTATGTATCATATGCCAAACTACACGAAACAATATTATTTCCAACGCTAGCAAGTACGGGCGACACCTTTATAAAAAATGCACGCAAATGAAGTCATTGAGAGACGAAAATCATTAAAAAACATAAAGCAATAAATGATAACCTTTATTTTGGTAAACACGACTTTTACTTTTGCATCTCGCAAGATTTTTCTGCGTCACAACAGCCTTAACTTTAATAATAATTATTTTTTCAAAGGTCTCTAATTCCTTCATATTTTCTCTACTCTTTTTCTCTTAACAGATAGAAGTTTTTCTCTTTTTATTCATCCGCTCAACATATTTTTCGAAAAATTTTTGCCCCCCTTTCCTAATTGCTCAAATTTCTCCTTTTCAGATCAATTTTTCTTCTCTCACGCCCCTAGCTTTTTTAGTATTTTTCCATCTTTTCTTTAAGTTTTATTCAGACAATGAATGATCAAGAAATGATAATATGTATCAAAAGCTCTAGAATACCCATTAATTTTATGCCCTATTTTTATGGTATTGTACAAAGTCTCCCCTTCTCGTAAGGGGCCTTTAGTTATGCAATACTTTTATCACGTATAAGAAACTGTTTTCTCTCTCTTGGCTTAGCAATACCATTCATCAAGACCATCAAAAGGCGCTTTACAAAGCTCCAAATTTTTCTTGCTTCCAAGAGACTTTCAAGAGCAGCGAACAGCACCGCCACCCTTTAGCTCTCCTTTCTTAATAGGATTTATAGCCCAGCTCTTTTAAAAACATCACCACGTCCTTAAAAGCCCCAACCGCTCAACACTCCAACGGCTGCACTTCCTCCTAACCCTTGCCCCCTTTCAATTCTCTCCCTGATAAGGTGCTCACGCTCCTTGATAAGCCTCTTTGCCCCTCCCTCTTAAAAGAAAAAAAAACCACCCGCTTAACAGTTCAACGGCGCAACAACACGGCTTAATTCCTTCTCTAACAGAGCTTATTCATTCAAAGCTGAGAAGCTAACATTTTGTTTTCACTTTTTATCTTTATTTGGCTTATCTTTCTTTTGCTTTTTTCTCAAATATTTTTATCTTCAAAGTAAGCACCAAGTCTCCACTTTTTATTACAGCAAAGACCCTTGACAAGAATAAGGCTTTTTGTTAGATTTCGCTCACTTTTTTGCAATTTTTACTTATTCATTGTGCTGATGAAGTATATTGATGCGTACCTTGGAGGTGCGTTTTTCTTTTTGTTATCACAGTGAAAATCGTTATCACAGTGAAAAAGTGTATTGTGTCGTGTTATGATGCAATAACGCTATCACAGGGCAATGTTTGTGTTCACCACATTGTTGCTTTGTCGTTTAGTGTTGCTTTGCTATTTAGCATTGTGTTGTTATTTAGTATTGTCGTTGTAGTCTTGTAATTGTATTGTCATATTGTGTTATGTAAATTGTTTAAACGGTGAATAGGATGAAAATTAAAAATTCGCTTAAAGCACTCAAGGAACGCCATCGTAACAATCGTTTGGTGCGCCGTAAAGGACGTGTTTATATCCTCAATAAAACGAACCCACGTTTTAGAGCACGTCAGGGTTAATTTTTCCGTCAGGGCTGATTTTTTCTAAAGTGAATGGTTTAATGCCTACTTTTTGTAGGCATAGGGGTTTTTTTGAATTTTTTTGGGGGTATAAGTCGGTTGGTTACGAGTCCATTGTTTGATTACGAGTCCGCTGTTTGATAATGTATAGTGGTTTATCTTTTGAGGGCTTGTTTTTATGGGTCTTTTTATTTTAAAAGCTTTTCGATTTTTTCAGGTGTGTTTTTTCTATCTTCTTCGGCGCACTTTTTTTCTTTCTTTGATGGGGATTTTTTGTTTTATTTCTTCTGTTTATGGACAAAATCCACCTTCACTTCCTGAGGATCGTCCATCTCCACAATCGCTTTTACCCTTAGATGATCTCATCCCCAATTCTCCGCCCTCTTCCGCAACGCCCTCTGATTCTGATTCATCCGCGATGATTCTTGAAGATTTCGACTCAGAGAAGCTTTCCTTTGTTGACAGGGTTAAGCAACACAAAGAGGCAGAAATTTTACGTTTACTGAAAGAATTAAAGTATTGTGCTGATGTTGCGAAAGCAAAAAAGATCAGTCAACAACTTCAACTTTTATGGTCCCAATCGGGGAGTGAGACGATTGATCTTTTAATGTCATGGGCTGAAAACGCGATCAATAATGATGATTATGGACTTGCGCTTGATTATATTGATAATGCTCTTGCACTTTTGCCGACTTATGCTGAAGCTTGGGTAAGACGTGCTTGGATTCACATTCAACTGAATGATTTCAAACTTGCCATGCTTGATCTCAATCATGCTCTTGAACTTGAGCCGCGCAACTACATTGCCTTTTTTGAACTTGGGGTTACCATGGAAGCGACAGAGCGTCCAAAACTTGCTCTCAAAGCTTACGAAAAGGCATTAAGCATCTATCCACAAATGCAAAAGCTTCAAAAGCGCATTGAGGCTTTATTAGACGAACAATCACCACAAGCTCTTTGAACGGATCATACTTAAAACAAAACGCCTTACGTCCATTTCAAGTTTGCATAAAACGCGCCTCTCATCCTAGGCTTAATAAATTATCCTGTGAAAGCCCTGCTCCCCTCCAACACCACGCCCTCCAGCGCCACACCCTCCAGCACCACGCCCCAACACTACGCCCTCCAACGCCGCACTCTCCAACACCGCCCCTCCAACGCCGCGCCATTGGCATATGTTTTGTGCAAACTTAGAAAATAATAAAAACGAGAGGCATCCCCCTGCATGTCCTCATCATCGATAAAACAGCCTTAAAATACACTTCACAAGGTAAAAAACGTCAAAAGTGTCTCGTTTGAATCCAACAAACATCCTTGAATAAGGAATATTTCCCCTCCAGATTCCCCCTATCCAGCACCACGCTCCTCCAGCACCATGCCCTTCCAACACCGCGCCATTGGCATATGTTTTGTGCAAACTTAGAAAATAATAAAAACGAGAGGCATCCCCCTTGCATGTCCTCATCATTGATAAAACAGCCTTAAAATACACTTCACAAGGGAAAAAACGTCAAAAGTATCTCGTTTGAATCCAACAAACATCCTTGAATAAGGAATATTTCCCTTCCAGTTTCCCCCTATCCAGCACCACACACTCCAACACTGCACACTCCAACGCCACACACTCCAACACTGCACACTCCAACGCCACACTCTCCAGCACCGCGCCCCTCCAGCACCGCGCCCCTCCAACACCGCGCCCCTCCAACACCGCACTCTCCAACACCGCGCCCTCCAACACCGCGCCCTCCAACGCCACGCCCTCCAGCACCATGCCCTCCAACACCACACTCTCCAACACCGCACCCTACAGCACACACACTCCAACGCCACACCCTACAGCACACACACTCCAACGCCACGCCCCAGCACCGCCCCCTCCAACGCCACGCCCCAACACCGCACTCTCCAACACCGCACTCTCCAACACCGCATCCTCCAACACCGCATCCTCCAACGCCATACCCTACAGCACACACACTCCAACACCGCGCCCCCCAACACCACACCCTCCAACGCCGTGTCATTAGCATATGTTTTGTGCAAACTTAGAAAATAATAAAAACGAGAGGCATCCCCCTGCATGTCCTCATCATCGATAAAAAAGCCTTAAAATACACTTCACAAGGTAAAAAACGTCAAAAGTGTCTCGTTTGAATTCAACAAACATCCTTGAAGAGGAAATATTTTCCTTCCAGTTTCCCCGCAAACATTTCCGTAAAACATTAAAATCAAATCTTCTTCCAAAAGGGCAAATTAAACATTGCCCCCAAAAGACAAATCAAACATCACCCATAAAAAATTGTTTCACTCACCCCCTCACCCATCCATTATTTATTTATTTTTTTACTTTAAATAAGCCGTCCATTCATTCTTCAGCGCTTTCCAACCATCACCAGCAAGAGTGCAAAAAAAATCTCTTGTAAAACTTTATAAAAAATAAATGGTTGAAGTTATTTTATCTCTAGCAGAAGTTATGAAATTGTTTTATATTAAAGAGGGTGTTCTGCGCTTCTCGACAGGAAATAACGTATTCCTGAGACCTTAGTGATCTCCAAGGGAGCTGTCCCTGATGAAGCCCGTGGGCTTTTTCATATGGCGCCCACCTATTTGTATAGGTTCTTGGGATCAGCTTTTTCCATCGGCTGTTGTGGTTCACCCTTTTTTGCATCATTTTTTCTCCTACACTTTTCCCCCAAAAATTGACCATGCCCTTTTGCATGAGCCTCCCTTTTCTGTGAAGCTCTCTTTTCCATAAAGCAAGAGGCTTTTTTTAAGAGATCAAAATGACGATAGGCTTTAACTTCATGAGATTTGCAACAGCTGAAAAAAATAATAGCCCCTCCTTCATCGCTTCGCGCGAGCGTATATAAGAATGGTCTATTTGCGTCGTGATGCTCTTTTAATAAGAAGAGCGCACACTGTTTTCTCAGCATGCTTGTCACCATTTTCTTGAATATCTTGAAAAAAAAAGAAGAGCACGCCTTAATTTCATAAGACTTGGCTTGTTCCACGCACATGGTTCCTAATAGCGGTTTACAAAAGAGCAACCATGGCTACAATGGGGCAAGACCAACCGCTTAAATAAGTGACAAGACAATGACAAAAGTTCCCCTCTGTGAAACAGCTTCGTCGCTTCGTGCGAGAGCACGCAAGAATGGTTTATCGCGTCGTGATGCCCTTTCAACAGAAGAGCGCACGCTGTTTTCCCAGCATGCTTGTCACCATTTTCTTGAATATCTTGAAAAAAAAGGAACAGATTTTTCACGCCTCATATTAGCAGGCTATTGGCCGATTAAATCAGAAATTGATCCGCGCCCTCTCCTTGAGGCGATAGCCTCACGCAGAGGGCGTTTAGCCTTACCCGCCGTGCTTGATTCCACCACCATGATTTTTCGCGCATTTTCACCGCACATGCAACTTAAACCCATGCGTTTTGGGACCTTAGGCCCTGGTGCAGATAATGCCACTGTTATCCCCAATAATATTCTTGTTCCACTTTCTGCGTTTGATCATCACTGTCACCGTCTTGGCTATGGAGGCGGCTATTATGACCGCGCTGTAGAAGCCCTTGAAAAACAAGGACATCAAATAGCATTATGGGGCATAGGCTTTTCGTGTCAGGAGGTTTTTTCCATTCCTGCAGCCGAACATGATTTACAGGTTCAAGGAATTTTTACAGAAAAAGGTTTCTTAAAATGTTAAAATGTGATTAAAACACCTATGCGGTTTTTATTTTTGGGTGATATTGTTGGTAACACGGGTTGTCAAGTCGTTTTTGAGCATCTTCCTCAACTGATTAAGAAATGGCAGCTTGATTTTGTTGTGGTCAATGGGGAAAATGCCTCTAATGGTTTTGGTCTCTCCCAAGAGACATATCAAGATCTTTTAATGGCGGGTGTTGATGTTGTGACCACCGGCAACCATGCTTTTTCCCACAAAGAAGCCTTACAATATGCGCATGAGAGTGATCGTTTTTTACGTCCTGCGAATTTTTCGAAAGAGACTCCCGGCAAAGGTGCAGGTATTTTTACGGCTAAAAATGGTGCACGTGTTCTTGTTGCCAATTTACTGGGTCGTGTTTTTATGCCCTATAAAGTCACCGATCCCTTTGAGATAGCGGAAAATATTCTGCTCGCCTGTTCGTTAATGGAACAAGCTGATGCCATTATTTTTGACTTTCACGCAGAGACGACGAGCGAAAAGCAATGTTTTGGGCATTTTCTTGATGGTCGTGTGAGTGTTATTGTTGGCACGCATACGCATATTCCCACCGCTGATGCGCAGATTTTAGAAGGCGGCAGTGCATATTTAACAGATGCCGGCATGTGTGGTGATTACAACTCCTCTCTTGGCATGGATAAAGAAGAACCCTTACACCGTTTTCTTTACCAAACGAAACAAGATCGTTTTGAACCGGCACGAGGACCTGCCACTCTCTGTGGTTTTGCGGTTGAGATTTCAGACCGCACCGGCTTAGCAGAAAAGGTCTCAGCGGTGCGCATTGGTCCGCATTTAAAGCCTGAAGTTCCAGATTTTTGGTAGGCCAGCGCCTCCTTCCTCTTTAAAGAAGCGCCTCCTTCTTTAAAGCCGCACCCCCTTCCTTCAAGCCACACCCCCTCCTTTAAAGCCACACCTCCTCCTTTAAAACACCCCCCCTCCTTTAAGCCACACCCTTGAGCAAGCCCGCAAAGCCAATTCATAATCAAACCTTCACAACCCTCAGCCCAAAGCCACAAAGCACCTAACCCTCGCACACTTGAACAAACCGCACCTCCTCCTTTAAGCCGCGCTCTTTGATAGATCGCGCACCATTTTGCCCTTTTGAAAACTCAGCAAGAGACAATTTTTCCCCCTAAATCAATTAAGAAATCCCTCAATCATTTTCACATATTTTTTATAAGCGAACATTCATTAATATGAGTGAGGGACGATAACGTATAAAGCGACCTTTTTTCCTGTAGACAACGCTAAAGGATGATACAATATCACTATATTTATAAGTATAAATTGTGTTTACTTTAAAATTCTTAAATTTTGAAAAGTATTTGTTTGTGAAAAATAAGCCTTCTTTATTATTTATAATCTCTATTGTGTGTTTATCTATCGGTGGCTTAATTTCTACGGATATTTTTCTCCCCGCTCTTGGAGATATGCGTCAATATTACCAAGTGAGTGAATCTGAAATTCAAAGTGCAGTAGCCATTTTTTTATTCGCCTTAGCTGTTGGACAACTGATTTATGGACCGCTCAGCGATAATTTTGGACGCAAAAAGACACTTTTGTTTGGCTTATTTTTGTGGTTTTTTACCACCTTGGGGATCATTTACACCGTTCATATTCAAACTTTTTTTGCACTGCGTTTTTTACAAGGTCTTGGCGCCTGTTCTGGGATTGTTTTAAGTCGCGCTATTATAAATGATTTGATGGATAAAAAGGCTGCAGGAAGGCTTTATTTGGTTATTTTCCCTTTTGTTGGAACCTCACCAGCACTTGCTCCATTAATTGGGGGTTTGTTATTGCAAGTTTTTAATTGGCAAGCCACTTTTATCTTTTTAAGCCTTTTTATCCTTTCCACTATTTGTTTGTGTTATTTTGTCCTCACAGAGACTTTACCTCCTAACAAACGTCACTCTTTCACGCCTATAGGAGTCCTTAAGGGCAGTTTAGACGTCCTTAGAAATAAGCAATTTATTTTTTACGCATTGATCCCATGTTTTGCCTATGCAACCTATTTTGCTTACATTGTAGAGTCACCTTTTTTTCTTACAGCTTTGGGCTTATCGACTGCCTCTATTGGATATAGTTACATTGGTGTTTCTTTAACTTATGTTTTAGGCAACTTGGTTGCACGAAAATTTTTGAAGCAAGAATCTATGGAACGGACCATTCGACGTGGATATCTTATTTTTGTCCTAGGAGGGATATTATTTGGCCTCCAAATTTATGTGAGTCCGTGGCCTCTTGTCACGAGTTTGAGTGCCATTTCACTTCTAACTTTTGGCAATGGCTTCTTATTACCATTAGGGACAGCCTTGGCAATTTCCTCACATCCACAAGCAGCCGGAGCAGCATCCGGTGTGATGGGTGCGTTACAATTAGGAAGCGCAGCATTGAGCGCGGCAATTATTGGAAAAATATCCGGACATAATCCGTGGGCTTTTGCACTTTTATTGGCAACATGTTGTCTCGTGGGTTTTATCATTTATATTCGAAAAGCTAATTATTTTATCACCATAAATCAAGTTAAATAACCAAATTGGGGGGGACTATGCTTAAAAATCTTGATGTCACTTTGCGTGATGGAGGAGTTTTCTTTTTCTATCGATTACATCATTGAACATATTAAAAATCTGACAGCGGCTCAAATTGAATATATTGAAATCGGCTATCGTAAAGGGTCGTTTAAACCCATGGACAACGTAGAACAAAAGCATTTATAAATTAAGCATTGCAAGAGAGTAAAATATCTTTAGAGTTAACTAAAATGTTTTTTAAGGTTAGAAGAGGGATTCGTCCCCCTTCAAACTTTATAATTAAAAAGTGCGGGGCATTTAAACGATATGCGCATCGTGTTGTTATTGCACCGAAAAGACCAATGGGGAAGATGGGAAAGCTTTTGCTCTTCTCTTTTAAAAATCTCTTTTTTAAAAAAGAGAAAGTTGAAGGGGATAGGCTTTATTATCCGTGAAGCTTGAAGGCATATGTGGGAGGCTTATTCTGTTATGATGAATAAAATCATCAACAAATAGGCGGCAATAAATAGAGGGAGGGATTTCATGAAAAAGAAAGTTCTTGTATTACCTGGTGATGGTGTAGGACCAGAGCTCTGTGATGCAGCGCTAATGGTCTTAGAGCAATTCCACTTGCCGATTGAATTTATGTATGGTGATATTGGTTGGGAATGCTGGAAACAGACAGGAGATGCTATTCCCCAAGCGACTTGGCAAAAAATCGCTGAAAGTGATGCACTTTTACTTGGAACTGTGACAGAGAAAGGAAAAGAAGCGGCTTTAAAAGAACTTGCACCGCCTTTAAAAGAGCAAAATCTTTCCTATGTTTCTCCCCTTCTTCAACTTCGCCAAAAGTTAAGCTTATTTGCCACGGTATGTCCGATAAGATACATCATTGGTCCGAAAAAACCTTTTCAGTTTTGTGTAATCAGCGAAAAGAGTGAAGGTCTTTCTTCCAGTTTAGATTTTCGGGGGATCACGCCGGAAACATCCGCTTGGTTACAACATCCCCATTTAGCAAAATATGATCGAAAAGAAGCAGCGTGGTCCGTTTGTTTACAAACACGCTTTGGTTTAGAGCGATTATTTGAATATGCTTTTTCTTATGCACGTGGCCATGAATTTAAGCGGGTTACCTTTGCGGATAAACTGAATGTGATGCGAGAAAGTGGACAATTTGCTCAGGAAATTTTTGAAAAAATCGCACAAAACTATCCAGAAATTGAAGCCGATATTCATGATGTTGATGCAGTAGCGATGTGGATTGCAACAAAGCCAGAGCAATTTGGTGTGATTGTTGCAAACAACATGTTTGGCGATATTCTCTCAGCTCTTGCTACTGGCGTGATGGGTGGCTTGGCGCTTGCAGCCCATGCCCATGTAGGGGATAAGATTGCCTGTTTTCAACCAGCTCATGGAAGCGCACCATACTTTGCTTGGCAAAATAAAGCCAATCCTTCTGCGATGTTGTATAGTGTGTCTTTACTCTTAGAGCATTTAGGCTTTTACAAGGAAGCAAAAGAATTATCTCAAAGTGTTGATCACGTTATCCGTAGCGGAAAAACGCTCCCCCATAATCTAGGAGGGAGCGCCTCACCGCTTCAAATGGTACAAGCTGTTAGCAATTCTCTTGCAAATCCTGTTTCTTCCTATCGCGCTGCCATTATCACGGTTGGTGATGAACTTCTTTCAGGACAATATTTGAATACGAATTTACAAGATTTAAGCCAAAGTTTGGAAAAAAGAAATATTCAAGTCACGCGTCATTTTGTTTGTGCGGATCAATTACAGCAAATCAGTGAGACGATTGTTTCTTGTCTTGGACAAGAAGATCTTATCCTTATCAGTGGGGGCTTGGGACCAACCTCTGATGATAAAACCCGCGATAGCGTTGCTCAAGCTGTAAGAAAACCTTTGGTGCATCATGAAGATGTTTGGCAAACAATAAAAGGTCAATTAGAGCGGTTAAAGATTGCACCAGATAAGAATAATGCGCGTCAAGCCTTATTTCCACAAACAGCAACAGTGCTTGACAATCCGACAGGCACCGCGCCAGGTTTTTTTCTTACTTGTGATGGTAGCGCCCTTGTTGTTTTGCCTGGTCCCCCCTCCCAAGCTCTTGCCCTTTTAGAAGATTATTTACAGCAAAATGAGAAGAAATATTCTTCTCAATCGCGTGCAGAATATGCTTGGACATTGATTGGAATTGATGAAAGCACTATTGCCCATTGGGTTGATCATCATTTTGCCAATGCGCCCTTTGAGCGCCATTTTTTATGGAAAAGCCCCTATGTTTTGGTGCAATTGGTTGGTCAATCATCCACTCCCTTAGCACAGCCTTTAATTGAAGAATTTGAACATCATTTTCGCCCCCATTTGGTAGGCAGAGAAGTGACCACAGCGTCTCAACAACTCGCAAAATATGCACAGGTACATTGGTTGATTGATGATCCGCTGCTTTTAAAATATTTTCAGGCTCCAGAAAAGAGTGCAAAAAATATTCCACAGATTGAGGTTTCCGTGCACCTCTCCCCTTCCATTGAGCTGTTAGAAAAGCAGCAAGAGAGCCTTGGTCATGCGACCATAACAGTACAAATGAAAGGTTATGATGATGATCATATCACTTTTCCCTATACACGACCGCTTTTAGGTGTTGTTTTACAAGAATATGCTGCGTGGTCGGTTTTAAAAAGAGTTTTGCGAAGGGAAAACAGCCAATGAGCCGATCACACTGTTGAAATATTGAAAAAACGCTTGGAGAGAGCGCAGCTTCGAATATAGAAACCACGACGAGAGCACCCTTTGTTTGATGGAATGCGTTACTCCTCTCACCCAAAGCGCTTTATCTCAAGCCGCCTTTAAGCATAAAGGATAAGAACTTTATGATTTTTTAAATGAAGAAGAAGAGATTTTCTTGGGATATTTCTGCGCGGAAAAGGTCAACACCCGCCACCACAACATCCGCCGCCATAGCACCTGCCGCCACAACACCCACCGCCATAGCACCTGCCGCCACAGCACACGCCACCACAACACCCGCCGCCACAACACCCGCCGCCACAACACCCGCCGCCACAAAACCCGCCACCACAAAACCCGCCACCACAACATCCGCCGCCACAAAACCCGCCACCACAGCATCCGCCGCCACAACACCCGCCGCCAGCACTCCCTTCTTAAAAAAAACGATCGAATAATTTATTATGGAGAAAAAAGACTCTTTAAATTTTTTTACACTCATGAGAAATCAACCTGAAGATGATTTTCTCGCTTTCACAGATCACGCCCCTTGCCCCATTTCAAGCGGCTTTTTCATGTGTATTCCGGGAGTCTGAAAGTACTGAACCCGAGTCAGCTTTTTTGCTTTTAGTGCGCAGACACACCTGGACATGGCAAAAACTCCCGGAATCTCATGTTCCCTATAGACTAACAGATCACGCCCCCAGCCCCATTGCAAGTGGCTTTTTCATGTGTATTCCGGGAGTCTAAAAGTACTGAGTTTGGATCAGCTTTTTTGCTTTTAGTGCGCAGACACACCTGGACATGGCAAAAACTCCCGGAATCTCATGTTCCTTATAGACTAACAGACCACGCCCCTTAGCCCATTGCAAGCGGCTTTTTTATGCGTATTCCGGGAGTCAAAACACTGAGTTCGCATCAGCTTTTTTGCTTTTAGTGCGCAGACACACCTGGACATGACAAAAACTCCCGGAATCTCATGTTCCTTATAGACGAACAGATCACGCCCCCAGCCCCATTGCAAGTGGCTTTTTCATGCGTATTCCGGGAGTCTGAAAGTACTGAGCTCAGTCAGCTTTTTTTGCTTTTAGTGCGCGGACACACCTGGACATGGCAAAAACTCCCGGAATCTCGTGTTCCTTATAGACTAACAGATCACGCCCCTTGCCCCATTGCAAGTGACTTCTTTATGTGTATTCCGGGAGTCAAAAACACTGAGTTTGGATCAGCTTTTTTTGCTTTTAGTGCGCGGACACACCTGGACATGGCAAAAACTCCCGGAATCTCATATTCCTTATAGACTAACAGATCACGCCCCTTAGCCCATTGCGGAGCGGCTTTTTCATGCGTATTCCGGGAGTCTGAAAGTACTGACCTCGAATCAGCCTTTTGCTTTTAGTGCGCGGGGACACACCTGGACATGGCAAAAGCTCCCGGAATTTCGTGCTCCTTATAAAGGAGGCTCATATCTCTGTTTGGATTTTCAGGCTTTGGATTTCTCCTATAAAACTGCATTGTACAACGAGAGCCCGTGTATACTTATTGGATGTCCTTATTCATAAAATCATTTCAAAAGAGCAGTAATAAAATTTAAAGGTGTGATTTTTATCGCTCACAAATCAAACTCAAAATTGCCTTCTGTTGCTTAGGCTTGAGTTCTCTAAAACTTTTCAAAAGAGTATGCTCTTCTTTGTTGGCAATTTCATCATAGGATGTATTTTTTTCTTTCAACGAAATATCGGCATAAAAAAAGAAAATAGAGATATCTAGGATATCAGCAATTTCTTGTAGGCGCCCTGCACCAACGCGATTGATCGCTTTTTCATATTTTTGGATTTGTTGAAAGGTGACCCCTAAACGATGCCCTAATTCTTTTTGAGAAATTTTCAACATTTCTCGTCTCAAACGAATTCTTTTGCCTATCAAAATATCGTTAAAATGTGGATTTTTCGCTTTCACTTCAGGTTCCCCCTCCGGTTGCGAGCGCCCTCGCATAAGTATTCCGGGAGTCAAAAACACTGAACCCTAGTCAGCTTTTTTGCTTTTAGTGTGCAAGCACACCTGGACATAGCAAAATCTCCCGGAATTCCGGGACACCCACAAGAGTGAGTTCATTTTCACGCTAGGGTTTTAGGGGTTTTTGAATCCCTCTTGGTCGTTGCGTCTACGACCAAAGTTACCTTTTAAGGTATAAAGGAATTGAAGAAAATTTACAATAAAAATTAAAAGAGTGTTTTTTATCGGCTTAAGCAATCAAACACAAAATTGCCTTCAGTTGTTTAAGAGAGATCTGTCAAACTCTCCGGTTTCAAGTGGCTTCTTTATGCGTATTCCGGGAGTCTGAAAGTACTGAGCTCAGTCAGCTTTTTTGCTTTTAGTGTATGAACACACCTGGACATGGCAAAAACTCCCGGAATCTCATGTTCCTTATAGACTAACAGATCACGCCCCTTAGCCCATTGCAAGCGGCTTTTTCATGTGTATTCCGGGAGTCAAAACACTGAGTTTGGATCAGCTTTTTTTGCTTTTAGTGTATGGACACACCTGGACATGGCAAAAACTCCCGGAATCTCATGTTCCTTATAAAGAAGGCCCATATCTCAGTTTGGATTTTCAAGCTTTGGATTCCCCCCATAAAACTGCATTATACAACGAAAGCCCGTGTATACTTATTAGATGTACTTATTCATAAGATAAATTCAAAAGAGCAGCAATAAAATTTAAAGGAATGTTTTTTATCGGCTTAAGCAATCAAACATAAAATTGCCTCCAGTTGTTTAAGAGAGATCTGTCAAACGCCTATGCGCACTCTCCAAAACCATAAGGGAAAACCAGTAATTTATTGAGAAAACGAACAATCCTTAAAGATCAAGCCCCACAAAAATACACCTAAAAACATGCGTCACACCTTAACGCATGCCCCAAACCCCCCGTACGAGATTTGCCATGCTCTTGGGATAAGATCACACCGTTATCCGTTGAATTTTCGCGCCACATCGGGTTCATTTTTCTTCCAACCTCTAAAAAACCACGATCAAGATGATAAACACGATTAACAATTGTTTCGCCCTTTGCAGCCCCTATAATAAGATAAAGGGGCCGCAATCACCAGAGAGACAAAAAGCCACGCAAATCAGTTGCCATCACAGGGGCGCCTTGCACCTTCTCATGTTCCATGAGATGCGTTGCTCTCTCACCATCAAGCTTTATCTCTCCCTCAAACGATTGCGTTCTCAGAACACGCATAAAACGATTTTCAAAAACCGTCTCCGTGATATGGGAAATGCCTTCAGCCCCATGTCATGGAGTGCATCCCCCCAAACAACAGATATTCAAGCCATGCTTTTTAAGCAGGGTCACACCGTTATCCGTTGAATTTTCGCACCACATCGGGATAATTTTTCTTCCAACCTCTCAAAACCACGATCAAGATGATAAACACGATTAACAATTGTTTCACCCTTTGCAGCTAATGCCGCAATCACCAGAGAAACAGAAGCCCGCAAATCGGTTGCCATCACAGGAGCGCCTTGCAACTTCTCTTTTCCATAGACAGTTGCTCTCTCACCATCAAGCTTTATCTCTGCCCCTAAACGATTGAGTTCTTGAACATGCATAAAACGATTTTCAAAAACCGTCTCCGTGATATGGGAAATGCCTTCAGCCCGTGTCATCAATGCCATAAATTGCGCTTGAAGATCGGTTGGAAAAGCAGGGTATGGTCCTGTTTTAATATCAACAGGCATAATTTTTGTGACTGCTGGATTTCGCTTCACGTGAATTCCTTGCGGCTCTATTTGAATCTCAAGCCCTGTTTTTTGCAGCACTTTAAGCACGGTTGTCAGATGATTAGGGTTGGCATTTTTCAGAAAAACATCTCCCCCCGCCATTGCCACAGCCATCGCATATGTTCCCGCTTCAATTCGATCCGCAATAACGCGTATTCTTGTTCCTTTGAGTTTTTTCACCCCTTCAATGGTAAGCGTCGTTGTACCTTCACCGGTTATTTGAGCCCCCATAGCGTTTAAGGTTCGAATAAGATTTGTAACTTCTGGTTCACACGCCGCATTCTCAAGCGTGGTTGTTCCCTTTGCCATTGTTGCCGCCATCAGCAACACATGCGTTCCCCCAACCGTAACTTTAGGAAAACGATAATGTGCCCCTTTTAATCCCTTTGGGGCTTTTGCATGAACATATCCATTTTCAATAGCAATATGAGCATCTAAACTTTTCAACCCTTCAAGAATAAAATCAACAGGTCTTGTTCCAATAGCACATCCCCCAGGAAGCGAAACATAAGCCTCGCAGCATCGAGCAAGCAGTGGCCCGATAACCCAAAAACTTGCCCGCATTTTTCTCACCAATTCGTAAGACGCCCGTGTTGTGGCTATTTTTTGCGCACTAAAATGGATTGTTCTTGAATTGGTCCCATCATCATTAAGCTCTTGTCCATCAACGGCATATCCCACCCCATGATTATTGAGAATACGAATAAGCAACTCAACATCCGCAAGATGTGGAATATTTTCTAGTGTGAGCGTTTCTTCTGTCAACAGTGAGGCAATCATAAGAGGCAAAGCAGCATTTTTTGCCCCTGAAATCGGAATTGTCCCTTTAAGTTTTTCCCCACCAACAATTTGAATAGCATCCATCGTGTTTTCCCTCTTTTCCTTTGCGCCACCCCTTCCAAAGGTTTTTCTCCTTTTGAAAAGTTATGCTTTATTGATCGTTTTTTTTAAAACGTCTTCTAACGATGAGAACAAATAATTGAGACGTTTGGTTGCAAAGATGCCTTTAAAAAAACATTTTTTTGCATTTTAGAGCTCTTCTTGGGCTCTTTTTCGACTTTGCTCTTTTCGACGTTTTAAGTTTTGTCGCAATTGCTGCGCCAATCTTTCTTGACGTCGTTTTTCTTTTTCCTCTTGATGATTGATTTCATCGTGCTTTTGTTTTTGATGCATCTGTGTCATTGCGCAACCTTTTAAACAGTGTTGAGCTTCTATCCAATCAACTCACGGCTTTTAAAAATATGTTTAAGAGTATAAGAACACACTTGTCATGACATAAGATACGTTTTCTTGCAAGAATATACAAATGTTCTCTTGCCTATTTTCTGACAATATGGCACAAGACAGCGCAACGATTGAAAACGGCTGCGGTAGCTCAGTGGTAGAGCACTCCCTTGGTAAGGGAGAGGTCGAGAGTTCAATCCTCTCTCGCAGCACCATTTTATTCTTCTTGCCCATTAAGTCTTGCCCATTAAGCATCAATCTTTTCCCTCCCAGCCTCCATCAGCTTTATTCCAAGCCAGCATTCTTTAAACCATGCATTTCAATGTCTTCAAAATCAATAGCCCCCAAAATCAATGGTCTCAATGACGTGCTTAATCTCCCAAAACGCTCTGCAAACGACTTTTGAACTTAACACGCCAAGAACAGCGTACACTCCCATTGCCTCTTTCCTCTTTTCTTATCGCCCTCTTAACCTTCATGAAAAATCCCCTATTCTTCCCTCTACCCAAGCCTCTCTGTTGCAAAAGCCCATTGCCTTCACCTTAACTCTTTTAGACTTGTCGAGACATTTTCATTTTCTGAATGTTTTTCCCACGCGCTTTCATTCTGCTTATGATATAGAATCCCCTCTCCAACAAATAAAAACCCCGCCTGAGCGGGACTTTAACCTGTACCACACCTTTATTGGAATACGAGATGATCACTATCATCGTTTTCATTAAACATGTTTCTATACATATTTTTAACACAAAAACGACACATACTGATCTTTTCAACAGACATTGCTTATAAAAGCGCATTAGCAACAAAAGACAAGAAAGCCCCATGTTTAAACCCCTTATTTTATTCCCTATAGCAATAAGATTTTGCGCTCTAGCAATAAGCACAGTTTTATTCACGGATCCTGTAAAGAGTAGCTGTGGAAAAGATGGATTTTTTGTTGGGGGGACTTCTCCGATCAATTGTATTTCAAAAGAATATATAAGACAAAAAATAGAAAAGAAGCGATTGGAAATAGAACAAGAAGAGGAGTGGTCAAAGCTTGAAAAATTTTCCGTTACTTCTTGTCCAAGTAGAGAATTTCCTGTTTACCGTGGTTTTTCTATTATCGAGTGTGTATCAGAGAAAGAACTAGAACAAGATCGTTTGAAGAGAAATGAGATCAATATCATAGGATTATCTCTACAATGGTTTATTGTAGGATTCATCATAACGACGATCATGTCCATTCCAATCAATATCCTTTGGCGTTTTCGCTTTAAGATTCCAGCCTGTTTATTGACAATAATGACAGCCTTGGCGATTATGGCCATCCCCTTTATAATTGGTTGATCGTCTCTCACTCCTTTTGTAGAAAACCTTTCTCAAAATATGAAGAACATTTGGTATTTTCAAATATTTTGAACTGTATCTCCCCTCATTGAGATACAACGAGCTAAGTACAGCCATTTTTCAGCATACTTGTAACACTAAGCTTTTGATACCCCCTTCACCCCCACGTCTCCCCTTGAAACTTACCTTTTTATGGAATTTCCCCCCTCATCAACACTGTACACCTCCCCCCTCTACCTCTCTCACGCTTCATTGTCTTGCAGATACTTTACATATCCCGCTAAGCTTTCTGCCTTTTGCGGCATTGTTTTCATTTTCTTATTCTCCAAAAATCAAGCAACTGCGCGCCAACCTTTCCCCTTTCTCCATACTGGCGCCTCGCTATCGCCTCCCACCCCAACAAAACAGTACCCCTCCAAACAGCTCCCCAATGAACAAAACAAAAATACAAGCCCCCCCATCTTCTCTCTCACTGCCCCCAACATCTTGCCTTCAAAAGTCTTCCCCCACTTAAGTTTCCCCTCTCATCAACATTACACAAAATCTCTTTCTTCCTCCACCTACATCCTTGAGCTTCTCCTCCAAACACCGCCCCACTTCCCCAAGCAATACTTCTCGCACTAAATCTCTCAAGCCCCCACCAACACCCACCCCTTAGAACTTACCTTTTTACAGAACTTTTCCCCTCATCAACCCTGCACAAGATCCTCTTTTTCCCCGCCTTATTTTTGTTTTGCCCTTCAGTAAACGCCTCATTCCAAGTTTTTTTCCTTCCCCCTCTTTCAAAGCATTCTCCGTTCTTATTCCAAAGCCTGTCTCGAAACATTTAATGTGCTGGACCATCTTCTCCAAAGCCTCATTAAAACGATGAATTTCAACTTCAAGCTTACTGATATAGGCTTCATCACGATAAGCCCGTTTAATCAAAGGAGGCATATCTGGCCAATAGAGCATCAAATCCACCCATTCGCGTTGCGAAATCCATAAGCCTCCTTGACATTGTGCTTTATGTTCTGCTGGAAAATTTTTTTGCGCAAAATGAGGAATTAAAATTTCAGGTTTTTTTGTTTTAATTTCCAACAATCCATTTTTCCCCACAAAGGCATCCGGAGAAAATCCTTTTCTGCGATCATCGGCTAAAACAAAGCCAATACATTCCGGTTCTGTTTGTGTCAATTTTCCATAAAGCTGTCGCGCGCTTGGTTCTAATTCTGTCCCCCGTCGCTGAGAAAACGTTGTCCCTTCCTCAACGGTTTTTCCAGTTATTCTTTCTCCTGCCAATTTCATCATCACACTATGATAGCGTGATGTTTTTTGCCCCTGTTTTTTTTCTGCCATAACCATCTCAAACAGAGACGCTGTAATCAACCCATTGCGCGCTTTTTGCCATTCCTCTGTTCCCTGAACACAATCAATAATAATTGGCATATTTCCCCCCTTTATCTGGCTCTTTTTTTTTAACACTTATCCTCTTTAAAACATCACACTTCCCCTCCCCACATCCACCACAGACGCCTCCTCCTTCCCTCCAACTGCACAAATGCTTCACCCCCTCTTGACCCTCTCTCCATACGAGCGCCCCCTATCGCCCTCCCAACACCATCAGCCCCAAACAGCCCTCCATCTCTCAAAACGAAAGCACACACCTCTCCCCTCCGTGAAAAAACACGTGAACCTTCAATGATTCATCAACGTATCCCCATGGGGTGAACCTCTCACCCCTCCCTCGAACACACACAATACAAAAGCAGACAATACCGCCCCCCGTCTCCTCTCCCACATCCCCAACATCTTGCCTTCAAAAGGCTTCCCCTCCCTTAAGTTTTCTTATCTCTTGCTTGGGCTGCTTCCTTAAAAAATATTCCGCCATCTTCCCCAAGTAATATTTGTGACGGTTCAGCCTCTGATGCCCCTTTCAACACCCACGCCCCCCTTTCTCCATCCCCTCCTCTTACACTCATCTCACCCTGCCGACGATATGCCTACGGGAGGGACAGACTGTCCGAGCCACATAAACAACGATATCGGATTCCCGTACATCTTCAGGGGCGCGCTCGAAGTTCACGCAAGTGCAATAAACGAGGAGATGAAAATG
>NZ_LR607214.1:0-28333 GCF_902162175.1 Bartonella saheliensis | reverse complement strand
CACGCCCATCATAATTATCCTGAAAATCAACAGTCTCTTTATCAATATCAACTAACAGCTGTTCTGAAACTTTTTCTAAACGACATTCTGTATAACGCATTGCCGCAGGCGGATCACCATCAACAGAACCAAAATTTCCTTGACCATCAATTAAGGGATTTCGCAAAGAAAAATCCTGTGCCATACGCACCAAAGCATCATAAATTGAAGCATCACCATGGGGATGAAATTTTCCCATAACTTCACCAACAACCCCGGCAGACTTACGATACGGCTTATTAAAAACAAGCCCCATTTCATTCATAGCGTGAAGGATACGTCGATGAACAGGTTTAAGACCATCACGGACATCAGGGAGTGCGCGCGAAACAATGACGCTCATCGCATAATCGAGATAAGAGCGTTGCATTTCATCAATAATGCTGATTGGTTCAATACCGGTCAGCACATCACGTTCTAGCTGTGGAGTAAGATCGGTCACAATTTTAAAACTTTCAAATAAAGAATCACTTCACTTTGTTTATATCGAAAAATACACCAGAATGCTAATTTCTCTCCCATAACGAAGGAGAAATTTAACAATATTTTTCAAGATGTTATTAATTTCTATTAAAAATTACTACTAATAATAAATGATTCCCACTTCGCTAAACTTCAAAAATCTAAAATAAACAAACCATAAAAAAGTCGTAATACTTTAAATTAAAAGACTCTTAGAAAGGGACGTCATCATCCAATTTGTGAGAAAAGCTTTCTTCCACTTGGCTATTATTTTGACCAAAAGTATTTCTCTGGTTTGAGCTACTATCCGCAAAGCCGCCACTATAACTTCCCCCTTGACTTGCTGCTCCTTGCTCCCCACTAGCTCCCCCACGCCCATCAAGCATTTGTAATTCCCCACGATATTTTTGCAAAACAACCTCTGTTGTATAACGATCATTTCCATTTTGATCTTGCCATTTCCGTGTTTGTAACTGCCCCTCGATATAAATTTTACTACCTTTTTTTAAATATTGCTCTGCAATTTTGACAAGGTTCTCATTAAAAATAACAATATTATGCCACTCGGTGCGTTCTTTTCGCTCATTTGTATTCCGATCACGCCAACTTTCCGAAGTAGCAATACGCAGATTTGCCACTTGATCTCCAGAATTCAAACGGCGAATTTCGGGATCTGCCCCGAGATTACCAATCAAAATAACTTTATTAAGGCTACCAGCCATCGCATAAACTCCAAAATTTTAATTCGTAAAACACTGTTATAGAACAGTTATAACCATCTTGACTTTCAATTTACACGTTTATAATTGACCTTCACTATGGATATTGCTACCCTTTCCCAATATTGGATCCAATGTAATTATAACAAAATATGATAACAACGCATAGTTTATTCCATCAATAGAGAATAAAAAGCCGCTCATTTGTATTTTCTTTTCATAAAACTTATACTTTCTTTCTGCGTGAAAACAGTTAAGCACATTTTTATTCTAAAAAAACAGTTTTATTCCATTTCAGAGGTTTAATTTTTGTCACATATGCCAAGGATAAAAGATGACTCATCAAAAATATATCTCCATTCGCGGTGCACGTGAGCATAACCTTAAAAATATTGATCTTGATCTGCCTCGTGATAAACTCATTGTTGTAACAGGACTTTCTGGATCAGGAAAATCATCTTTAGCTTTTGATACAATTTACGCTGAAGGACAACGCCGCTATGTCGAAAGCCTCTCGGCTTATGCACGCCAGTTTCTCGAAGTCATGCAAAAACCAGATGTTGATCGCATAGATGGCCTTTCTCCCGCCATCTCTATTGAACAAAAAACTACCAGCCGCAACCCGCGCTCAACAGTCGGTACTGTCACTGAAATCCACGACTATATGCGTCTCCTCTTTGCTCGTATCGGTATTCCTCATTCCCCTGCTACAGGACGCCCCATTGAAAGCCAAACGGTAACCCAAATGGTTGATCAAATTATGTCCTTACCAGAAGGAACACGAATTTTTATTATGGCCCCCTTAGTGCGCGGTCGAAAGGGAGAATATAAAAAAGAGCTAAACGAGCTTTTAAGAAAAGGTTTTCAACGTGCTAAAGTTGATGGAGAATTCTATGAAATCCCTGATATTCCTCCTCTTGATAAAAAATATAAACATGACATCGATGTTGTGGTAGACCGCATTGTTGTACAACATGATATCACCTCTCGCTTGGCGGATAGTATAGAAACTTGTTTACAGCTAGCAAATGGACTTGCTATTGCTGAAATGGCGGATCAACCCTTGGCACAAAAAGAAACAACAAAAGAAGCTGCTTATAAATCAAAAAACGACACACACAAACGACTTCTTTTTTCAGAAAAGTTTTCCTGCCCTGTATCAGGTTTTTCTATCCCTGAAATTGAACCACGACTCTTTTCATTCAATAATCCTTTTGGAGCCTGTCCTCTCTGCGATGGATTGGGAATCAAAAAGGCAATGGACCCTCAAAAAATTGTACCAAATAAAAATCTTACCTTAAAAGATGGAGCCATTGCCCCTTGGGCTAAATCAGATTCACTTTATTATAGCCAAACCTTAGAAGCTCTGGGCAAAGTTTACGATTTTAAACTCACAAATCAGTGGTGCGAACTCTCTCATGAAGCACAACAAGCTATTCTCTACGGTACAAAAAAAAATGAAATTTCTTTTATCTACAAAAATAACTCTGGTTCGCATAAAATAACTCAACCTTTTGAAGGAATCATCCCCAATATGGAGAGGCGCTGGAAAGAAACCGATTCTGCTTGGTCTCGTGAAGAAATTGAACGTTATATGTCTTCTTCTGCTTGCGAAGCCTGTCATGGTTATCGTTTAAAACCAGAAGCACTTGCTGTAAAAATCCATGGGATGCATATTGGTCAAATATCAGATCTTTCTATTCTAAAAGCAGATGATTGGTTTGCTAATATTCATCAATATCTCACAGAAAAACAACGTAATATCGCGGTACGTATTTTAAAAGAAATTCGCGAACGCCTCGCTTTTTTAAATCACGTAGGGCTTGAATATCTCACTCTCTCTCGAAATTCAGGAACTCTTTCAGGGGGAGAAAGCCAACGCATTCGATTAGCCTCCCAGATTGGTTCTGGTCTTACAGGCGTCCTTTATATTTTAGATGAACCCTCTATCGGTCTACACCAACGTGATAATGAACGTCTTTTGGAAATGCTATGCCATTTGCGCGATCTTGGTAATACAGTTATTGTTGTTGAACATGATGAAGATGCCATTCGCGCAGCAGACTATGTTGTTGATATGGGCCCTGCGGCAGGGGTTCATGGTGGTAAAATCATAGCGCAAGGAACACCACAAAAAGTTATAGAGAATCCAGCCTCTCTCACAGGCCAATATCTTTCAGGAAAAATGGCTGTTAGACTGCCGAGAGAGCGACGCAAAATATCAAAATCAAAAATCCTTAAAGTCATTGGCGCCAAAGGCAATAACCTTAAAAATATCAGTGCAAATATCCCTCTTGGAACTTTCACATGCATAACCGGTGTTTCTGGAGGAGGAAAATCAACATTTCTTATTGAAACGCTTTTCAAAGCAGCATCACACCAGATCATGGGTAGTCATCACAGTCCTGCCTGCTATGATAAGATTGAAGGATTAGAACTTCTTGATAAAGTCATTGATATTAATCAGTCCCCTATTGGACGCACCCCACGCTCTAATCCCGCAACCTATACAGGTGCTTTTACACCAATCCGTGATTGGTTTGCCGAACTTCCAGAATCAAAAGCCCGTGGTTATAAAGCAGGGCGTTTTTCATTTAATGTTAAAGGAGGACGCTGCGAAGCCTGTCAAGGTGATGGTGTCATCAAAATTGAAATGCACTTTTTACCGGATGTCTATGTGACTTGTGATGTCTGTAAAGGAAAGCGCTATAATCGAGAAACACTAGAAATAAAATTCAAAGAGAAATCTATCGCCGATATTTTGGATATGACAATCGAAAAGGCAGAGGAATTTTTCCGCGCTGTTCCGGCTATTCATAATAAAATGGAAACCCTTATTAAAGTGGGATTGGGTTACATAAAAGTAGGACAGCAAGCGACCACGCTTTCTGGTGGGGAAGCACAACGTATAAAACTTGCAAAAGAACTTGCACGCAAAACAACGGGACGTACACTCTATATTTTAGATGAACCAACAACAGGTTTGCATTTTCATGATATTTCCAAACTTCTTGAAGTACTCCACGAACTCGTCGATCAAGGCAACACCGTCATCGTCATTGAACATAACCTTGACGTTATCAAGACAGCCGACTGGATTATTGATTTAGGACCGGAAGGGGGAGATCGTGGGGGTGAAATCGTTGCAATTGGACGTCCTGAAGACATTATTAAGGTTCCCGCTTCCTATACGGGAAAATTTCTAAAAGATGTTTTACTACGCCAATCTCTCTACAATTCCAACTCTTAAAAAGCCACTCTTGAAAGACTTACCTTGTAAGATACAGCATACGAACAAAAACGGTGTTTTTACTGTTGCCTGTAAATTAATTTCTCATGTCCAGCAACATGTTTAAAACAAGGGCTGAAATAATTTTTAGCGTTTTATAAGCTGTTGTAGTTTCGTATTACCCAATAGGAGAACATGCGCATAATTGCGTATCTTTCCTCTATTTGTTTATATCTGAAATGACTAAACAACCTAATTTTAGAAGAATATAAGTTTTAAGGGTATAAAAAGTTTTTATCTTTTCCATTTTCTTTTAATTCATCTTAATCTTGATAATTTTCAAAAACATCCACAGCAAGATCTTATAATAAAAACTGCACATTGCTTTACACTTTTGTTTATCGCGTTCCTTAAGGGATTCATTCCTCACGAAGGGACAAAACGCCCCAAACGCAATAATTTGCATTGCCAATTCCAAGCACTTTTTTTAAAGAGATATTTCTACAATGCTCTAAAGCCCATTTCACGACATCCCCTGTAAATGCTATTTTGATACATCGACTATTGTACACCAGTATCTTTATGTTTATCGACGGAACAAATCGCTACTATCATGATATTTAACCAATATTTGCTACTCCCCATTGCTATTAAAAAGCCCTTGCATTTAATATTCTGTCCATTATAGGCATTTTATTTCTCTCTTAATCGTTTTTATCCACACACTCGTATGACTTATGATATACACTTAATATACAAAGATATCGTTTTAATTGATTGAAGATAAAGAGATCTAAAGTAAAAAAAATCTCATGGTATTAAAGCTTCTCATTCGCTATGAGAATCTTTTTATTATTATAAATCAATATCTTATTCAATAAAAAAGAAAAACAATGCTCTTATTATGTTATTTAAATTCTGTACAAAGAATTGTAAATTTTTTTTCCCAAAAACAATATTTCACTTTATTCTACAAAAAATTCTTCTCCTAGAGCATAGACTATCATTGTTTTCGAGTTTTTGTGTACAAAGTATCTGTTGGACATCTTAGAGTTGTCAATATAATGTGATGCAGTCTAAAAAGACAAAATAACGTTGGAGATAATTTCAGTATGAAAAAAATTGAAGCCATTATAAAGCCTTTCAAACTTGATGAAGTAAAAGAAGCGCTTCAAAAAATTGGACTACATGGTATTACAGTCACAGAAGCAAAAGGTTTTGGTCGTCAAAAGGAACATACAGAACTTTATCGTGGTACGAAATATGTTGTTGACTTTTTACCTAAAGTAAAGATTGAAATTGTTGTATCCGATGAAAAACTGGAGCAAACTGTTGATGCAATACGCAAAGCAGCCCAAACAAAACATATGGGAGATGGAAAGATATTTGTTTTTTCCATTGATGATGCCATTCGTATAGGCACTGACGAAACAGGGATCGATGCTCTTTAATAAACAACAAAAAATTCACCTTTTTTATCACCCTCAACGCCATATTAAGGAAATTGAATATGACAACCGCATCAGATATTATCAAACAGATTGCAGACAACGAAATCCGTTTTGTTGATTTACGTTTTACTGATCCACGAGGAAAATTGCATCACATTACAATGGATATCGCAGAGATCAGCGAAGATACCTTTAGTGATGGTGTTATGTTTGATGGTTCTTCAATTGCTGGTTGGAAAACAATTAATGAATCTGATATGGTTTTAATGCCAGATCCAGCAACAGCGCATATTGATCCTTTTTTTGCTCAATCTACTTTGGTCATATTTTGTGATATCCTTGATCCTGTCTCTGGTGAGTTTTATCGTAGAGATCCTCGTTCTATCGCCAAAAGGGCTGAGGTTTATATGAAATCTTTAGGTATTGGAGATACAATCAATATAGGTCCAGAAGCGGAATTTTTTATTTTTGATGATGTGCGCTATAAAACAGACCCTTACAATACAGGGTTTAAACTTGATTCAAGTGAACTTCCTTCCAATGATGATACGGAATATGAAACAGGTAATCTAGGACATCGTCCACGAATGAAGGGAGGCTATCTTCCTGTCCCACCGATTGATTCCTGCCAAGATATGCGTTCTGAAATGCTCACAGCGCTCAAAGATATGGGCGTTCAGGTTGAAAAACACCATCATGAAGTAGCAGCCGGTCAACATGAATTGGGAATTCGTTTTGATACGCTTGTTCGCGAAGCTGATAAGATGCAAATTTTTAAATATGTCGTGCATCAAATAGCAAACAGTTATGGAAAAACAGCAACTTTTATGCCAAAGCCTATTTTTGGTGACAATGGCTCAGGAATGCATGTTCATATGTCCATTTGGAAAGATGGAAAACCTATTTTTGCGGGAAATGAATATGCCGGGCTCTCAGAAACCTGTTTATTTTTTATCGGTGGTGTTATTAAGCACGCAAAAGCAATCAATGCCTTTACCAATCCATCCACAAACTCCTATAAGCGTTTAGTTCCTGGTTATGAAGCTCCTGTCCTTCTTGCCTATTCGGCACGTAATCGTTCTGCATCTTGTCGTATTCCGATGAGTTCTTCGCCAAATTCAAAACGCGTAGAAGTTCGTTTTCCAGACCCAACAGCAAATCCCTATTTAGCCTTTGCAGCCCTCTTAATGGCTGGTCTTGATGGCATAAAAAACAAAATTCATCCTGGACATGCTATGGATAAAGATCTTTATGATCTTCCCTTAAAAGAACTCAAAGAAATCCCTACCGTTTCAGGAAATCTGCGTGAAGCACTTGAAGCACTCGACAAAGATCGTGGCTTCCTTAAAGCTGGCGATGTTTTTGATGATGATCAGATTAATTCCTTTATTCAAGTAAAGATGCAAGAAGTCTTGCGTTACGAAACAACGCCTCATCCTGTTGAATTTGATATGTACTATTCTGTTTAAACAATAAGTGGGCATTTTTTTATTTTTAAAATGGAGGCAAAAGCCTCCATTTTTGTGGATATTCTCCACATCACGAAGCATAAGTGGCTTTTTGCTTATCTACTTTTCCTTTATAATCATTTTGAATCTCTTCAAATTAATTAACAAGGTTTCTAATGCTGCGAATTTATTTTCTCGTTTCTATTCTTTTATGCATTGTCCTTATCCCATCAACAACTCTAGCACATACAATTAGAAACCAAGAACTCATAACCCTTGAACTTGAAAAAGCAACGTCTGCTTATAGTAAAGCACTTAAAAATGCTGATGCAGATGCCATTTTAAACGCTATCCCCCCCCAAATTATTAACAGCTTAACGGCTAAAAAAAATCTTAGTCAATCACAATTTCAACAAATCATGAAAAGCCAAATTGAACAGTTGGCAGAAAATTATAAGATTGAAAGTATCTATATTGACCAAAAACAAAAACGTGAAGGTAAACTTGATAATGGCATTCCTTATTTTGTTATACCCGTAGAGCTTGTAACCACAACAAATGCTGGAAAAAAATGCTCTATTCAAACTGAAATTATCGCCCTACTTCATAATAACCAATGGTATTTTATCCGAGGTAATGACGACGCAATCTTAAGTATAATCGATGAAGTGTTTCCTGGACTTGAAAAAGTAAAAATCAATCCTCTAAAAATTACAAAAATACAATAATCGAAGAGAGTATTTATAAATAAAAGATTTAACCTTATAAACAAGTTGTAACGATTGTAACAGCAGCATTAAATTCAATTTTTTTATGAGTACGGCGTACCATTGTCTCTTTATCCATTCCCCATTGTTCCATCATCCAATCTTCATCTAAATGAGCAATAGACCAAGCATGATCCGCATCAATTTTTCCCGCAGCAACCGCAAGAGCAATAAGAGCAGATCCCGTTAAAGTTGTCATCACATGGAGTGCAGCAAGCATATAAGGAGACTCAACGCTACGTAAATAATGGCTCACAGCTTGAAGTGCTTCTGGTGATTGTTCCACATGCATCAGCCCTTCTGTCAAATAAAAGCGTGCTCCTAGTTTTTCTTCTGCCCAATCCAATAAAGGATCCCATTGTTTACATTGCCGTTCTACCAACTCTTTAGGAGTTTGTGCACGATAAAAGATCATATCACAAGCAACAAAACGCAATAAATCTTCAAAAACGACTTGCATATCATCCGCGATACCATCAATAACAGTATTAACCAAACGCGTCATCGGCATTGTTGCTGGATCAACAACGTTCTTTTGACTCTCAAATTCCTGAGCAATGAATTCAGCAAACACTTGCGTTGGTACAAGAAAATGACGCTTTGCAGGCGTTTTAACGGGACGTTCATCTAATAAGATCGCAAATCCCCCCTCCTCACAAGCAATCTTTACTTCTCTATAAAATCGTTTAGGGTGTGGTTGGCACGAAAGATTTTGACTCTTCTGAACAGAACTATTTTTATTCAAGGGTCTATCAAAATGATTCAAAATTTCTCGCATATTGTTTTACCTCTGATATTTCAAAAAAATGATTTGTTTTCAAAGCTCTATATATATTTAAATTGATTTCTTTCTCTATCTTACAAGAAGGAAAAAGATCTTACCAATCCAAACCGATTTTAAAATATATCCTTATATTGAACAAACAAAACAATGCTCTTCTCTATATATACTAAAAACAGTTGTTAGAATAATTTTTTAAAAGAATTTATTTTTCTTATATCTTACTTTTAGAAATATTGATTCGAAACAAACATTGATTAAAACGATTCAAGATTATATTCAATTTGACTTAGAGCGTCTTGAAGAAGTAATCATATTGATGATAGCAGATATAGAAGCACTTGAAACATTAGATGATGACGCTTATTTGGCAGGGGCTAAGGATTATATCCAAAATAATCTTGGAAAGCCGCAAACCTCACAGTCACGATTTAATTTTTCAACATCACACTATGCACAGCGCGTTATTGGGGGATTAAATCGTTGAATTTCTTAAAAGGACGGTTATTCTTATTTACCTTTGCCATTCTCGCATTGTTTTCCATAAGTTGGTTATTATCTAAGAATTTGGTGAGCAATATACCTGTCATGCATGCGGTTGGACTGAGGTTGTGTGCGACTGCTGCTGCCTTATGGTTGATGACACTTTTTCGTGAGAAAGCTGTTTTCAGATCCCTTCCCTTGCTTTCCATGATACCTTCTTTTTTAATTCTATCGGTGTTAGGATTTTCGCTATATTTTATCTGCAGCTTTGGTGCATTAAAATCACTCAAAGCCAGTGATTTAACCATGGTTTTAGCCACTATTCCAGGAATTACCTATATATTGGGAACGCTGACGAATAGTCTTATATTTTCATGGTTCAAGCTTATCGGTATGATCATTGTCAGTGTAGCGGCTATAGCATTTAATATAAACAATATAGAGGGTGAATCTTACAGCCTAATAGGCATAGCTCTTGCTTTAACAGCAGCATTTTCTTACTCTGCTTATGGCTTATTGTCTAAACATTATCTTAAAAATTTACCTTTGCTCACCTCATTGGCTTGGATCACAACAATTTCTGCAGTGTCATTTATACCATTCTTCATTTTTGATCCCACCCCACTCTTCTATCTTAAGTTAGAAGATATATTGAAAATATTGATTTTAGCAACTGTTTGCTCAGCACCCGTTTACGTATTGTACCAAAAAGTTTTAGCTGAGGGAGGCGTATTATATGCCAACACTATTGGCGTATTATCTCCTTTTGCAGTAGTTACATGCGAATGGATCATCGGCTCGAGCCCTTCTCTCAACATGATCAAAATAATTGCTATGATAATGGCTGTTATAGGGATGTCACTCTTATTTATAGATGCATCAAAGGTATCTAAATGGCAACAGAAACGCCATTCCAAAAATTCCAAATTTAATGAGGAAATAAAATGAAAAAACTCGCGTTAGTTTGCCAACGTAATGCAAAACTACCCTTTATATTTGAAGCAGCACAAGCTGCTAATATCGAATTAGTCATGATCTATGATACCGCTGAAAGCGCTCCTATTCAACTCCCCACAGCAGTCACTTCAACTTGGCAACTTCCTATTTTTGATAACCCAGAAGCAGCTCTAGACGCTTTTGCAACAGGTGTAAAAGAACGCAATATTGCTGGGGTTATGACCCTTCGCGAAGAAGCCATCCTATGGACCGCTTTGGCTGCAAAAAAAATAAATACTCCCGGTATTGAACCAGAAGTAGCAGCATTAACCCGAAATAAATATCTCATGCGTCAAGCTTTTGCTAAAGCAGGGCTTAGAACACCAAGATTTCTTTATATAGATAATCCAAAAGACCTATCCCAAGTACATGACTTAGACTATCCGCTCGTCATTAAACCCATCTCTGGATGGGCAAGTACAGGCGTAATGTTAGCTAAAAATTCCACCGAACTTCCTGATCTCATTAAAGCGGTATGGAATGTTCAGCATAAAGACATGGCACGTTTTAACAATGCAAATAAACCTTTAGGTTTAGTAATAGAACAATATTTGTCAGGAAAAGAGTTTGTCGTAGAATGTTTTGTTGATACAGCAGGTGTACATGTTCTAGCAGTTGGTGACAAAGGACAACCTGAAGGACCATGGTTTGAAGAAACAATTTATCGTCAACGCTGTGATCTAGATGATCCTCTCGTTATTGCTTTATGTGAGGTTGCATGCTCTGGGGTGAAAGCTCTTGGTATAAATATGGGTGCTGCCCATGTAGAGCTACGCCTCGATGCCAATAACTTTCCTTATATCATTGAGATCGGTGCTCGTATCGGTGGATCGGGTGTCTCCCATTTTATTGTGGAGCAAGGTACAGGAATTTCATTTGCAAAACTCTGTATGAATGCCGCTTTAGCTGAACAAAACCCCGACCTTCCTGATATACTCTCAGCTAAAAAAGTGGCTGCAAATTACATTATTCCTCTTCATGGATATGGACGTTTTTCTGGATTTTTAGGTCTCGATAAGGTTGCACAACATCCTCAAACCGCCAGAACAATAATTTTCTTTGAAACTGATCATATCTCACCACCTCCACCAGCATTTGGTGGATATCCTGGTTTTATTTTCTCTGTTCATGCCTCAGATCAAGAAGCACGCGATTACCATAAATGGCTTGATGATACTTTAAGTATTATATGGAAAACCGATATTTAAACACCCTGATAGAGATATTTCTACTTACTCTTAATGTTGATATGAATCTTATCAATACAGGCAAAATCACAATGCGCTTTCCTAAAATTTTGCAAAAGCCTTCTCCTTAAAGGAGATGTTGAGTTTAATAATGATAATTGATCCACAACTTTGCATACTCCATCTTAAAAGAGATGGGTTTACACACACTCACATGCTTTTAAAATGCTTCTTATAGTCTATAAAGCGAAGTGGAAATATGAAGCTGTGCATTTTACGCATCACCCTTCTTTACTTAACAGCAAAAGCATCCAATTAAAAATCAACACTCCTTCCTATTATACTTGATATGCACTTCCTTAAACAACGGTGTTTTACAGCATAAGAGGATAACAGTGTTGCTATTTTAAAAAACTAACGACGAATACATCTCATATATTTGTAGCCCCAAAAAACACAAACAGATTTAGAGTTTCATTGATAAATTTTTTTAAAGCATTTGCCCCTCATCAACCAGATAAAAAAATTTAAATCAACGTGGTCCTTTCACATCTATTAAAAACGATAACGCAATCCACCAGAAAAACGAACGCCAGAAAAGCCTGCCTTGGTTAGCTTATGCTGATAGCTAAGATTACTATGAAGTATAACTTTAGAAGAAAATTGTGCATTAATCCCCACACCTGTTTCTAAAGAAGAACCAAAAGACCCTAACTGAAAAATATCTTTTAGATGAACAAATTGTTTTTCACCAAAATGATGGGCAAAATGAATATTGCCATTTAAAGAAATGACACGATCCTTTTCATATGCCGTAAATGTTTTACTTAAATACCCTCCAATACGCATCAACCATTGATCTGCTTTTTTCATCTCAACATCAATCCCATCAATATCACGAAACTTATCAAATTGAAGATATTGATAAACAAGCTGAATCTGCGGATCAAAAATAAGACCGTGATATCCTGTCATAAACACTTTACCAGCAGACAACGAAACGCTCAGAGGATTTGCTTTTAATGTCGCCGTCTTACCCCAAGCATGAGTAAGCACATCCCCTTTAAACAAACCATAAGATAAAAGACCATCTCCATAAAAACCCGTATTGTGTTCCACACTACCGTATACCGTAAATGTCCATTTATTAAACGGACTCTTTTGACTTTGTTCCACGTTACGAGGTTGTAAGAAAAGCTTTCCATAAGCCCCCATAATCCCAAAAGATATCGTACTATATGCCCTCTCTATTGTTTTGAGTAAAATATCTGTTTCTATAGCGTTATAATCAACATCCCCATCGTACCCATATTCAAGGAGAGACAAGTCTGAAACATAACGATAACTCCCCCCGTACCCATAAACAGATAATGAAAAATTATCTTTAACTTTTAATAACTTACGAGAAATAGACCGCGTAGCTTGCAACTGCTTTTGTTGATTACTAATATCCATCATCCCAACATGAAACAAAGCATTTTGTAACAGAAGATAGGTCGGAACTTGTGGAACAACATCTCTGATCTTTAACTTAGAATGAGGAAGATTAGATTCCCCTAAAGCAGGCTGAATATATTTACTTTCAAGGCGGAAATCCCAAAAATCTCCCTCTCCCTCAACCAATCTTTGAGAAGTTTTTGCTTGTCCAAGAGAAGAATCTGGACCATAGGCATGAAGATAATATTGGTAAGGTAAACCCTCTACTGCAATATAAGCACGATTTAACTGAAAAGAATCCTCTGCTGCTTTTCCAGAAACCTGAATAAGTGAAATACTATGAGCATTCTCACCCGTTGCTATTTCCCCCTGATTTTCGGCAATAAATTGCACATAAACTGTTGTTTTTCCGGAAACATCACCCTGTATCAAAAGCCGATCAGTCTTTTTATTATCAAGCAACCCATCACGCCTGAGATAGGTATTAAGATAAATATCCGCACGATCTTGCGCACTATAAACTTCTTTCTCTCCCTTTCCAATATGAAGTGTCTGATATTCGTGAAACACTGGCGTTTCAAAAGCAATAAAGCTATCAGAAAGTTTTACAAATGAAATAAATGAACTTGCGTGATTTGCAACGTGCGAATCTATCTCTCTTCTTCTTGTCAAAAACCATTTTGATCCTCTTGTCAAATAAAGCTCAGCAATAGAATCATCGGCAACACGAGTCCCTCCTATCAATGAAGAAGAATCAGCCAAAACCGCGACAGTCCCCCCTTTTTCAGCTGTTAATAATAAATCACCAGAAATTTTAGTGTCTTCTGTTACAGCAATATAACTCCGGCTATTATTATTATGAATAGCTGTTCCAGCAGGAACCTCAAAAACCGTTCTTTTCAAAAAAACAAGTCCCTGTTCGTATGTATTAGTCTCCCCTCCCATTTCAAAATTTATACCATGATTGTTCCCTATTGCCTTAATGCTTGAATCTTCAATATTAACCCGCGAAATTAAAATTTTTTCTCCCCAACCTCCCCCAGATTGTGTGTTAAAATCTTGTCCAACTGTTAAAACATGGGCATCCGTAGAAACAATATTTGTATTTTTTAAATAAACAGATCCTTGCTGTTTTACATTGAAAACTGTACGCTCAATTTTTCTATTTGTATTTTCTCTATCTTTTATTTTTTGATGTTTTGAAGTAATGATAACATTATCTAAAGTTGCACGTCCCCCTTTTTCCACATAAAGCGCAGCGGCATCATTCACATCAATAAATCCACCTTTCATCTGAATATCTGCATCAGCACTAATGAAAAGAGCACTCTCTTGATCAGTACTCTGACCTTCCACTTTAATTTTTGTATCCGTTAACCTAACAGATGTTCCTACTTTCTCTGCATAAGCAGCGATCTGAGAAGATTCAATCGTTCCACGATTAACCTCAATTATTCCATGATCAGCTTTAAGACCTACTGACACATTTTTAAAAGCTGAATCACTCAAAACAATTTTTCCCCCTCGTGATACAACAGCTCCATAAATATCTTCTACATCTGCAGTACCTTCAACCTTTATACGCATTGCCTGAATAACTGTATTTGGTTCCTTTGCTCCTATAGCAGCAGGCAAAGTGAAAGAGCTTCCTTCCCCATTTTTGGGTTTAACAGGTGCCGTGAACTTATATACTTTATCACTAATTGTATACTTTTCACCATCACTGCATTCATAAGGTAATTTGTTTTCGTTACATGACAGTGATACAAATGAGCGAGAATGTGCCTCAATATTTATGTTTAACAAAAAAGAAAAAATGACTGTCGTAAAAACATACGAACACAAGCGATTATGAGATACTTTGATTATCATTGCTTTTCAAAACTTTCTTTTTTCAATAAAAACAAAAAATGTTGGCAAAAAATAAACTGTAAAAATTAAACACAATAATAATAAAATAAATAAAGTTATTTTATTATTATTGTGATATAAAACATCATTCAATAGTATGTTTTGTGTTTTATGTAAAGAAAGAACAAAAAATTTAAAAATATCATTGAAGATGACAATCTTTTTAAAGATCCATACCACAAATGCTGAGAGCTAAAACACAAAGCACCAAAAAATTGATCTCAAAAAAACGCAAAGAAATATGAATTTTAAAGAGATATAATATTCAATTTATTTCATTTTCTAAAAATAAAAATATCACACAATGAGATACAATAAAATTTATAACCCATCATTTCTTCAACCACAAAAAAAATTCAAGAAAATTTTCACTGAAATGTAAGCGAATGTAGACAATTTCTACATTAAAGTTGCCAAATATCTAGCAAAAAAATTAAATTAACAAACAAAACTTCTCTTAATGCCGTATTATCAATGGGTTGAATGAATCAATGTAATACTTTAAAAATATGATTCAAAAAAGATCATAAAATAAAAAGCTATTTTCATCAAAATCTATTCTATGAAAGAAATCTACTCATTATCGTTAAAGCAGCTATGTTAGCAAAGCCATTTTTTACCACTTTTCATATCAAATAAATTTCTAAATATTCCACAATATTATCAGATGATAATAACACTATCGCTAATCTCAGAGCGGATAAATATTGCACTTTTTCAGAGCTTTTTTTATTTTCTAGCGTTTTTTATCATTCTCAAGTCGTAAATATCAAATCTCGCTCTTGTTTAGTCGAGTTGGTTATAGCAAAACTATCATTGTCCATAACCTGCTGAGACCCTGCTATCATTAAATTGACTAAAAATGAATCACTTCGCGGCGCTGATGAAAAATAGATCCTTTTGAATCTTGCAATTTGTAGCGATAACCTGCCTTAGTCATGCATTCATAAATTGCTGTAAACTTACTTGCATGCAAATCCATATTTTTATTAGAAGAAGTGTACCAGCCACACTTTGACAATACCTGCTAGACCACAGACTTATTAACACTCGGCTTTTCCATAATGCAAAAGTCGATGAGAAAGGTTTACTGATACATCCAGCAGAATCTTATAAAACTATAGCACTAATAATTTCAATATTTTTTTCATTTTTCCCCTCTTTTAATAATTACAATAAAAAGGCTGATAAGTCTGTTAATATTTTTTCTCATACGTAAGACAACTCTAAAGAGCATATAGACCATGCATCGAAAAAAGAGCCTCGTCCCCTCTGCGAGAATAAGAAATATGAGAATTATTGATTAGAACAGTTTCAACTTAAGGCTGACATTCGGGTTGTTCTTTGTTCTCTTCACAATGAGGACTATTTAAACGCCTCTCTACACTTCGGTGAGGAATAACAGCATTAGGCTGACAAATGGGCAGATTTTCATATTTCTCACACCACTTCACCCTTCCCAATTTATCTTGAAAACCTGCTTGTATCATGCATGCATTCACAGACTCCTCTGCATTGAATTTCTCATTGGTACTTACTTCTGTATCAAGACGACCATCCAGATGCTGCATTCCGCACTCCAACAGAGCTTTCTTAATCTCAAGTTGATCTGCACCAGACTTTTCCCATGTATCTACGGCCGTTCGAGAAGGCTGTTCTGGGTAACACCCAGCCATAACAAATAAGGCTATCCCGCTTAATAATTTTAAAATTTGCTTCATTTTCCTATCCTTGAATAACTTTGATATTACGAAACAATCTATAAATTATTTTACATGCTGTTTTTTCATTTTAAAAACAACGATGTACATTATCAATTTTTATTATCGTTTATTTTTTCCAATGATCATGCCATCTAATATTATATCAAAAATACAGCAAAATTACTACTAAAATCATATTCTAACAACGTTATGATTAATAATTATTCTCAATATTTTGATTATAATTGAAATAGATATTTTTATAAATGTTTCCCTACGTTTGTAGACCCCATAGATAAATAGCATTAAAGTGATTAGTTTAGGAAACACCCCCGCACTGGCATGGGAACACATGGCTGTGGGGATTGAACTTTCCATCAACAGCAAGATTTAAAGATAGCATTCATATTGTTCTGGATGTTTTTTACAAAACGGGCTGTTTAAGCGCTTTTTGACACTTCTATGGGGTATGACAGCACCTGGACGACAAATAGGGAGATTTTCTTCTTTAAAAGTATAACATGGCCCTCCCGCTCTTGCTACCTGTTCATCTTTATAGCGAAATCCTGATTGAATCATGCAAGCATAAATTGTCGCTTTTGCATTAATGCTTACCTTTCTGTTTTCTGAATCCTCATCATAAGGGGTTGGCATACCACATTCTAACAAGGCTTTTCCTACTTCAGTAAAATCTGCTCCTGGTTTCTCCCACATGTATATATACCCTGGAGAAGGCTTAAAAAAATTACATCCTGCTATCATAAACAAAACAAGCACACTCAATAATTTTAAGATGTATTTCATTTCTTGCCCCCTGATTTAATTGAATTAATTTGTATACGATGAGATGAGTCATAGCGCCATCTACACACATCACTTGCATGACCATAACACGCATGGACAGTAGGGTAAGTCTTAAATATTCTCCATGCCTCGTTCCAGGGACTACTGCCAGCAGGTATTTTGTCAAAAGTAGCAGGATTTCCACCAAACTTTATACCAACAAAGTCATATGCATGGTTTTCCAAGCCGACAGAGGTTTGCTTGCCATCACTTAAATAATCGAGCGTATTTGCCATCGATTGAGCGTTGTAAGCTGGACCAAAAAGATTGATACTCGTGTTGCCTGCTATGTTGTGAATACCACGCTTTTCAAAATCATGCATTCCGTTACCTACTGTCATACTACCACGGCTGTGCCCATCAATATGTAATCCTGTATTGCCATAAAGAGACATTGTATTCTGGAACTTCTTAGTCGAATTGGTCAATCCAAAGAAAAATGTACCTTCAAAAAACTTCTGAAAAACCGCTATACCTGCCTCTACCAGCATATCTTTAGATTGTGGGAAATATGTAAAATAAAGGTGACCATTGTTATGAACAGCCATTTGCACAGCATTACCCGCGGCATCATCGGGGGAATTAAAAATGCCATTGTAGAACATATGAACCTTGCCATCAGAGCCTTTTTGTAAATGCTCTTCTTCCTCTGGTTTTAAAAAGCGATACAGAGTAATATTTTTTCCATCTTTGCCTTTTATAGGTTTTCCATTGTCATCAGTTAAATAGAGGACATTGCCATTTTCATCATGCGCAACCTCACCTACTGGATGGACAACATAAAATGCCATTTTACGCACTTTATCCCAATAACCTAATCCTTCATCGGATAAATCATTGATCATATCTAAGCGATTATGCACCGCTCCCTCAAGGGATGTGGCGTCTATTGGTGCAACAGCCTGATGGGCTGTTGCAGTATTGCGGTTGAGAGAGCCAATGATTTGTTCAGCATCTTGCCCCATGGACCTTTGGCCAGTTGTATTGGTTAGAATGATGGTACCCTCACTGATAGCGGATTTGGTTTCTCCTTCTGCGCCATCCTTGGCTTTGCCATGGTTTAAAACATTCTTGGTAATATTTTTTATCGTATCATTTCCAGAAAGGCTAAAACCATGGCTGCTGGCTGTCGCATGGGCGCTGTTGGTGATATCACTCGTCGTGATGCTTCCGGTGGTCAGACTATTTTTATCTGCTGAGGCACTGCTGGCAATAATGCCGCCGGTCAAGTTTGTTGTCCCCGTGACTGTAATATCAAAACCGCCCGCCCCTGCTTTAATGCCTGATTGCTCCACAACACTGTGATAATCACTAGAGGATTTATCGTTTTGGAAAGAGGCGCTCATGGAACCTCCTCCCCCCGTTGCTCCAGCACCAAAGCCAACAGAAACAGAATTTTGCTTGCTGGAAGTTTGTCCCGTATCGCTCTGGCTGGTAATGGTCAAGTTGCCCCCTACGTCTCCCCTGACCTTATTTCCAGAAACCACGGTGCCTGCCAGTGTGCTATCTGCGTAGATAAAGGAAGACACTGCTTTGCCCCCTACTTCATTCGTGCTTTTGTCTTTTGCTGATGTTTTCTTTCATTCTCAAAATGCGTTAGTAAAGCGCGTTCCTTTTTCGTTTTGTTGGTCATACCAAAGGTGTCATTATCCATAAATTGCTCATATCCAGCTACCATCAAATTAACTAAAAGCGAGTCACTTTTCACAGGGGGAACAAAATAGATCCCTTTTGAATCTTGCATTTTGTACCGGAAACCGGCTTTTTTCATGCACTCATAAACTGAGGCAAATTCACTTGCATACGTATCCATATTGTCAGAAGAAGCATAGATCGGTTTCCAACCACATTTTGATAGAGCTTGTTGGGTTATAGCTTTATCGACACCTGGTTTTTCCCATAAGGCTAAAGTTGATGGAGGAGGTTGGTTAACACATCCAGATGTACTTAACAGAGCTATACAGCTCAATAGTTTTAAAGTTTTTTTCATTTTTCCCCTCTTTCAATGGATTTAATGACTATAAGAAGGCTCTAAAGCCTGTTGATTATTTTTGTCTCCGTTTTTCAAGACAGTTCTGAACAATGTTGAGATGGTGAATGAAAGGAACAATCCCGCACTGCCATGGGAATACATGGAGGTAGGGATTGTACTTTCAATCAACAGCAACACTTAAGGTTGGCATTTACGACTATTTTTATATTTTTTACAAAACGGGCTATTTAAGCGCCTCTTGACACTTCTCTGTGGGATCACAGCGCCTGGACGACAAATCGGCAAGTTTTCGGCTTTATGATTTTCACACCATGTCCCCCCCCCCACTTTATCACGAAAACCAGCTTGAACCATGCAAGCATAAACTGTTGCTTTTTCATTATAGCTTAACTTTTGATTTTCTGGATCAATATCATAAGGAGTTGGTTTTCCGCATTCTAAAAATGCTTTTGCTACTTCAGTAAAATCTGCTCCTGGCTTTTCCCACGCATCCAAAGATGATGTAGAAGGTGTACCTAAATAACATCCAGCCATACTCAATAGCCATATACTACCACTCAATAATTTTAGAGTTTGTTTCATTTTTTACTCCTTGATTTACTTAAAGGAAATTGTTTTAGATGAGATGTGCCATAAAGCTTGTGGCACATATCATCCACACTCCCCAAACAAGTATGAACGTTGCGAGGATCTGAGAACATTTTCCATGCTTCTTTCCAAGCGTTGCTGCCCGCAGGTGCTGTCTCATACGTATAGCCATTGCCACCAATCCATCGGCTTACAAAGTCATATTTATGCCCATCAAAACCAATAGTGGTTTGTTTACCATCACTCAAATATCTTAACAGATTGGCTGCAGCCAAAACATTCGCCGCGGGGCCATGAAAACTGATCGTCGTATTATTGGCTATCCCATGCACGCCTTCTTGCTTTAAAGAATTCATCATATTCAAGTTTGTCAAACTGCCACGACTATGGGCATCAAAATGCAATCCTGTGTTCCCATAGCGAAACATCAGATCTTTTGCTTCTTGTGTGGAATTGGTCAGACCCCAAAAGTTATTTTCTAAAAACTTCTGGTAGCCTGCAACCAGAAGTTCTGAGATGGCAGAATCTGCCTCTGGGAACACAACAAAATAAAGCGGTGCATTTTTATCCTTGGCATGTTGCTCTGCATAAACAGCAGCTTCCTCTGGTGGTGTAAAAATGCCATTGAGGGACACATGGACCTTGCCATCAGCCCCTTCTTGCAAATGCTGCTTTTCTTCTTCCGTTAAATAATGAAACTTAGGGATTTTTTGTCCACGAGCGTCTTCTATAGGCTCCCCATTTTCATCTGTTTTATAAATTATATTGCCCTGTTCATCACGGTCAACCACAGCGAGAGGATGTTCTTTAAGAAACATGGTTTTATAGGACTCATCGCTGTATTTAAATCCTTCTTCCAGCAATTGGGTGGCCATCTCACGGTTTTCATGGACGATTTGTTCCAGCTTGCCTACATCGATGGGTGAGATACCCTTATGGGCGTTAGCAGTATCACGATTAAGGGAAGCAATGGCTTGGTCCCCATTTTGCCCTGTCAGTGCCATTTGCCTGTCTTCATTGGTTATCACAATGGTACCATTGCTGATGGCGGATTTGGTGTAACCTTCCTCTTCATCATGAGCTTTAGAATGATCTAAGACATTTTTAACAGTGTTTTTTGCAACGCCATATTTGCCTTGATCCATCGGACCACCCGCTGAAATGCTTAAACCTTGGCTACTGGCTGTCGCTTCAGAACTGTTGGTAATATCACTCGTCGTAATGGTTCCGGTGGTCAATTTGTTTTTGTCTGCTGGTGCAGTGCTGTCAATAATGCCCCCGGTCAGCGTTGTTTTGTCTTTAACATTGATCTCAAAGCCGCCTGTCCCTGCTTTGATGCCTGATTGTTCCACAACATTGTGATAATCACTAGAGGTTTTATCCTTGTTAAAGGCAATATTGGTTGAGCCTCCATCCTGTTTTCCACCATTATAACCAATAGAAAAAGAGTTTTGCTTGCTAGAGCTTTTTCCCGTATCGCTCTGGCTGGTAATGGTGAGATCACCATCAACACCCATCTCTACACGGTTTCCAGAAACTACGGCGCCATTCAATGTAGTATCCCCTCCACTGCTGGTATGAACTGTTCCGGTACCCACAACATGGCTGTTCTTGTGCTGTACTCCCTCACTCGAGCCCTTGCCTTTCCCAAAAGAGGCATTCCCCATCCATCCAGAACCACCCGAACCATAGGTGTAGCCAACATTCATAGAAGTACTTTCACTGTTGTTTTGTGTGCTTTGCGTATTTTGTGCACTTTCAAAGATGATATTTTGCCCTACTGTCATATTAACATTTCCGCTCTGTTCATCATTGATCAGAGGGTTTGTGCCAGCGATAATATCCACTCCAATACCATGGAGGTTTCCTTTGTGAGCATTCATGTTGATAGAATGCCCCCCTTGTATGGTCGTCGTCACCGCATTGGTGCCTTGAGAAGAGGCTTCTATCTTTTCGGTCTTAAACCCTGCTGTAATGCTGGCTGAGACATCAAGAGCATTACGAATGTCTTTTTGGGTTGCTCCACCTTTTATCCCACTGTAAAGACCTTTTCCTTTGTTATAGAGATCATAGCCTTTTAAGCCAACAATTAAACCATTACCGATTTTGTGTTTTGTATCCCCATGACCAAAACGTTTTGCCGCATCCTTTACGTCTTTTACAGTACCAAGCAACCCAATATTGACAGAACCTGTCACACCAGCAAAAAACTTTTCATGTTTTTCCTTCGCGTTAGAGGTATCATAGCTTTCCGATAGTGTGATATTGTTGCTTGCATCGATATTGACATCACGGTCTGCTGAAACATTTGCCGCTTGAAAATTCGCATCATTGCCGGCATTAAAATTCGCATCATTGCCCGCATGGAAATTCGATGCTGTATTAGTCTTTTCCCATTGATCGCCTTTGTCCTTGGCGCCTCCAACTCCAATCCCTACAGAAACACCACTACGGTTTTTATCAAACTGAATGCCAAAGCCTGTGCGTTCTTCCTTTGAGTTTACGCTATGACTATTGTGACCTGGCAAAACATTGATATCATGGGCTGCCGAAACATTAATTTTTTCCTCTGCATTAAAGTCAGAGCCGACCACGTTCACATCTTCTTTTGTAGCGGTGATGGTGATATTTTTCCCATTGAACGAAGAGCCTTGATGTTCAAAGCTTTCTTCATTCTCTGTCTTTCCCTCACTCCCGTAGATTGAGACAAAGCCCTTGCCTGAGCCCACACCAAAACCCGTTTCATGGGTTTCTGAATGGCTCTTATGATGGTCTGTCATGCCATTAATCGTTACATTTTCTGCTGTAACATTGATATTTTCATTGGCAATCATATGAGAAGCGGTAATCGTGGCATCTTTTTTTGCTTGCAAATCAATATTGCCCGTCGCCCCAAGAATGGAGGAAACCGTTGTGCTATGGGATTCAGCATTATCGGAAGATTTATCATGCAAAAAGCCACTTTCTGAGGATTGTGCTTGCTGATCATATTTCTCTTGCTCCCCTGTGATGAGAATATGTCCCCCAGAGTGAATAGAAATATCCGCTTGTTTCTGATCAGATGTTTCCCCTATCTTGCCGGCTGTAAGCGTCGAGGCGACAATTTCCGTGTTGTTTCCTGAGTTAATGGCAACCCCTTCTCCCCCCGATATAAGTGAACCGGAAACTTCTGTCGCATCAATCTTGTTATGCACGGATTTGCTGCTGCTGAACGCCCCACCCTCTTTATTGTAGGACATCTCATAATTGAAACTATTTTCCGCATTGTTGATGAGAACATCGTTACTCGCTTTCAGCCCCACCTTGCCATCAGCCGTAATGGAACTGCCCGTAATGGTGAGATCATGCGCTTTGCCATCTTGCCCGGCAATAGCCGTAATATCGCCCCCTGCATTGATCGAAGAGCCAACGGCAACAGAGGCTTGCATATCCACTTTCGTATTTTTATTCTGAAGATGATACTCCATCTCATCGGATTTGGTCTCTATTGTGATGTCCCCTTGAGCACCAAGAGCAACATTGCCCTTTGCCTCTATATCGGAGGCAGAAACATGGATATCTTTTCCAGCTATGACCGTGGTATCTTTGCCAGAACTCAAACGAGAGCCATTGTGTACGACAACATGGGAACTTTGATCCCCGTGATTATTATTGGCACTGTTGCGTGTGGCATCAATCGACACATTGTTTTTTGCTTGTAAGAAAAGATTATCCTTTGCTTGGACTTCAGAACCTAAAATATTTAGATCTTTTCCAGAAAGAAGTATTGTGGAGCCCCCAGAATGAACTTCTGATTGTTGATGCATTGTCGCATCACCCTGCGCATCATGATGCTCAGTTTTGGCAGCACCGATTGTCAAATTGCCCTGCTCTGTGGCCATAGCAAGATCACCCCCTGTGGTGATCTTTACTCCTGAAGCTGTGATATCTTGCTTAGCAAAAACTGTCGCATTGCCCCCAGCAGACAAGGCATTGGTGTTTAACATAGTCTCCACACCGTCAACCCTTGTGCGCCCTTCCTCCAAACGAATATTGTTCTGAGCAAGCAAAACAGCATCATTTCCGGCTACAAAATGCCCCCCTTTACCCAAAATATCATCACTGTGCACAAATAAGTTATGGGTAGCACTTATCCGCCCTGAATTCACCACATCTTTGCTGGTGATATTGACATCATCACCCATCATCAAAGCCCCAGCAGAAACAAAGGAAGCTCTGTCTTTTTCAGGGATGTACAGCACCGGTGTATAAACCTCCATGCCCTTGACTTGTTGACGGACATAAATCACCATCGGGGCTTCTAGGCTTGCCAATTGTTCTTCACTTAAAGGCTCACCAAAGGGGAGATTGTGGGCTTTGGCATAATCTGCCCCACTATCCAGTAAGGTTTTAACTTGTTCAATCGAATCTTTTCCTGGAATAAACGAGCCTTTACCCAAACCTTGCCCCACAAGATCACGCATTTGTTTTTCAATCAGTTGCTTTTCAAAATAAGCATCCCCTAAGAAAAAAATCTCCCGATCTGGCTGATAACCAATTCTATTTAAAAAATAAGCTGAACCATAAAACTTACCAACATCAAGGAAATCTGCTCTGGTTTCATAAATGAAATTCTGTTGAGGCAAAGTGCCCCCAACACCCCCCGATTGGGGCTTTGGCAAAGGAAGCCCCTCAGAAAGATCCCCCGTCCCATTGATGTCCACTTTGGGTGTAAACAAAGCACCAGCCCCGGTTAAACCGTTCAGCGCCTCCAGTGGATTACCTCCAACTGCTTTGGCTTCAAAATGTGCATCCCCCGTAATGGACCCTTCTGCTGCCGTGTTGTTAAGTTGATCAACCACCAGATTCAACGTACCTCCTGCCTGAACAAGACCAGAAACCGTATCAAGAACTTCTGAGCCAGTTTGGCGATTACCGTTATTGGCTATATCAAGACTAATATTACGGCTGCCATCGGCGTTATAAGCATAACAATAAGCATCGGTATTGGCATGACAATGCATAAAGGTATTTTTATAAGCGGTCATCCCTACATTGGTCAGCGTCTTAGCTTGGATATCCGCATTGCCCCCTGCTTCTATAATGCTATAGTTATTCTCAATATCATCAGCATTAATAATAAGATTGCCGTGGGATTGAATCATCCCTTGAGCCGCCGGTTTATGCGAAAAACTCTGCGTCACAGTCTCCTCACTCATGTGTGACTGATCATTCCAATTATACTCTTTTATGGTTTTTCTTGTATCATTATATTCCCAAGTAAACGCTTTATAAACTGTTCCATCTTGCAAAGTTGCTGTACCATAGGTTCCTTCTTGGCTAGCCCATAGCTGCTGTTCAAATATAAAGTTCTTTTTACCAACAAGCGGCCACTTAGAATGCTTTCCTTTGCCCCATTGATTCAATCTCATATCGTAATATAAAGGTCTGCCATCGAGCAAATTATAGTTGTCTGGTTTTTGGAATGAAATGATCCTATATTCCTTTTTTTCCTCAATTTCAGGCGCACTATCGGCTTCGTTTTTCAACGTTTTGGTTTGGATCAATAAGTTTCCACCGGCTTGAATAAGCCCTGCCATATTGACAAGAGAAAGGCTTTTTCCTGTGCCCTCTGCATTGGTAAAAAACAAATCACCCTCTGCCATAATGGCGCCAAAATCATTCAACAAAGCCCCATCAACTTTTAAAGCTCCATTCCCACCAGTATAGATTAAACCCGTTTTGTTGTTGGTCACATTCCCTGTCACGCTAAAGACTAAATTCTGACCTGCTGCCAATTGACCGCTATTTTGCAGCTCCCCTGTTTTGATGGTGAATTCTCGTGCCGCTAAAACCGATGTTGCCTCATCAACCATAACGCCTGGCGCAACAAAAAGAATATCGCCCGTTCCCCCCTCATCTGTTACTGCTTGTAGCCGTGCATGGTGAATATCAAGGGCATGGGTGCTGTTAAAATCTAATCCACCATAGGTCAATTGGCTCCCCGAAACATCAATATGATCCGCAATTAAATACAGCGTTTGAGGCGTATAAATATGAGAACGATTATTGCTTAAATCCAGTGTCGGTGCTGTCAACCTCACATCCCCCAGAACAGACAGCACATTCTCAACACTGATCCCACCTGACAGGGATGTTAATGTGGCTGCGCCGTACCCTATGATCTGATCATAATAAATATCGTTGCCAGCAAAAAATTCAATATTTTCACCACTGATAATATGTCCAACCTTTACCCCCCTTTGTGCCGTGATAGAAAGGGAACCTTTATCATAAAAAACAAGATCACCGGAAGGATTCCAAGGACTTACCTGAGAACTCACAAAATCAACACCTGTCATCAAAGTGCCAGCATCCAAACTCCCAACCGTTAAAGTTGCATCCCCACCTGTCATCAGTGAAGAAAAATCAACTGCCCCACCACGAATATCAGCTGTTCCATAAGCAATTAGTTGTCCAAAATGAACCCCAGCATTGGGTTGTGTATGAAGAACCACATCGTGATTTGACCGAAGAGATTGCGAAACAAATATCCCCTTATGAGAGCCTAAAGTAATATCCCCTGCACCATAAATGTTTTCTGCTGCAATACCCCCACTTATACTTTGGAGATCAACGCCCCCTTGGTCACCCAAAACAAGGATACCAGCAGCTTGGGTCGCTGCCATATCAACCCCACCAGCTAAAAAGTGCGCCCTGATATCCCCACCAGCATGCGCCTTTAAATTGCCCCCTGCCAAAACAGTGCCACTAATGTTCAGATCACCACCCGTCTCAAACGCCATATCAGCCCCTGCCCCTAGTCCTGAAACTTTGATGGCATGGCGTGACGACAACTTCATATTGCCCCCAGAGGTCACTTGTCCTTCAATGGTTAAAAACCCTTCCCCCGCTTCTGCTGTAAAATGCCCCTCAGCCCCGACAGTTTCTAACGTCACATCTTTTTTCGCGGCAATATCAATATTCTTTTTGGAGCTGATGTTCTTTGCCAACACACTCTGGCTTTTTGATTTAAGGACAACACCCCTGTGACCAAAGACATTCTGTAATGAGATTTTTCCATCAGCCGAAAGATGTAACTGCCCCGCATTGGCCGCCATATCATGACGCATGCGAACCCCAACACCTTTTTCGGTTGCCACAAGTTTAATCTGATCCGCCTGGAGTGCCCCCAAAGCAGACCCATCTATGGCATATTCTGGTTTACCAGTAATATCGGTTAGCTCCTTCATCTGGCGAGAAGCATAATCATAACTCCCCGTTCCAGCAAAAAAACCAATATCCTTTCCCGCAACAGGACCTTCTAAATGCACCGTACGAGAAACAATATCAACGATATCAACAGCCCCTCGGCCAGAGAAAAAATTTGCTCCTTTTGCGCCAAAAGTAATATCTCCACCCCTCACCACAAAACCCTTTAGAAAACCAGAAGCATCAATTTCTGGAACGCCTGTGGTTAATGCCGCATGGGGTGTATTAATAAAACCACAACCATCACAAGTTATTCCATTGGGATTGGCTATAATCACATCTGCAGGGCGCCCAAAAACCTCTCCTGGACCATTCAAAGCACTGTGGTTGCTGCTGGTAACTTCATTTAAAATAACCTTCGCTGAACCCGTCACACGCAAATGAGGATTGCCCGGCATAATGCCCCCCAATTGCGATTGCCCTACTTCACTCGCGTGATTGTTCCAAATAACACCAGAATGACCAATATTAAAATCGTAATATTTATTGTGCGATAAACCACTGCTGTTAGGGGTGACAATATCAATGGAAGGAACCCCATTGGGCGCCGCTACTATATCTGGACGATGAGCAGCATTGGCGTGAGGATCAATAGCAATCTGCGCCTGTAAAGCTGAAGGCGCTAACAAACAAGAAAAACCAAGTCCCCCAAATAAAACCTTTTTGAGCATCGTACTAGAAACTAAAGCACCAAATAAAGCCGCTCTTTTCTCTCTCTTCTCATATCTCATGCTTCTACTCCCCATCTCTATCTTTAAAGATCCATTGTTTTAAAGATCCATTGTTAATGTCATTAAAAACGTGTCTGACTTTTTGTGCTTAACCGTGCTCCAGAAAATACTGGAATAACGCGCATCAAGAGAAGCCATCCCCCCCGAAAGCTTGACACCCGCGCTCCAACCGGCAAGCTGCTCATTGGTAAAACCATACAAAGGTTGTGCAAAAACACGACCATAGTCCAAACCAACATAGGGGCGAAGTTCTCCAAAAACCTTTTTGAGCGTCGCGTTGTTGCGCCATGGAATGGTACGCAGCATCAAATCAT
>NZ_LR607213.1:0-29774 GCF_902162175.1 Bartonella saheliensis | reverse complement strand
TTAAAGCGGAAGCTTACATTTTGACGAAAGATGAAGGAGGTCGTCATACGCCCTTTTTCACGAATTATCGTCCTCAGTTTTACTTTCGTACCACAGATGTTACGGGTATTGTGACGCTTCCAGAAGGAACGGAAATGGTTATGCCCGGTGATAATGTTGCGATGGATGTGTCCCTGATTGTTCCGATAGCCATGGAAGAGAAGCTTCGTTTTGCTATTCGTGAAGGTGGTCGTACTGTTGGTGCCGGTATCGTTTCTAAAATCATTGAATAAATAATGCTTGTTGAGCGCCTTGATTATTGAAGGCGCTTTATATGACAGGGAAATAAAGAGCATGAACAGTCAAAATATTCGCATTCGCTTGAAAGCGTTTGATCATAGAATTCTTGATACGTCAACGCGTGAGATTGTATCGACTGCTAAGCGGACTGGTGCGAATGTCCGTGGTCCTATTCCGCTTCCGACGCGGATTGAGAAATTTACGGTTAATCGTGGACCGCATATCGATAAGAAGAGCCGTGAGCAGTTTGAAATGCGTACCCACAAGCGTCTTCTTGATATTGTTGATCCAACGCCACAAACAGTGGATGCGCTTATGAAGCTCGATCTTTCTGCTGGTGTGGATGTAGAAATTAAGCTCTGAGGTTTGAGGACAGAAGGAACAGACCCGATGCGTTCAGGTGTAATAGCACAGAAGCTGGGCATGACCCGTATTTATAATGATGCTGGTGAGCATGTGCCGGTGACAGTACTTCGTTTGGAAAATTGTCAAGTCGTTGCTCAGCGTACAGTTGAAAAGAATGGTTATACTGCTGTTCAATTAGGTGTAGGCTTTGCTAAGGTTAAGAATACTTCACAAGCTCTTCGTGGACATTTTGCTAAGGCTTCTGTTGAGCCTAAAGCTAAAATAGCAGAGTTTCGTGTCAGTCCCGATAATCTTCTCGATATCGGTACAGAGATTACAGTGGAACATTTTGTTCCAGGACAGAGAGTTGATGTGACTGGTACCAGTATTGGTAAGGGATTTGCTGGTGTTATGAAACGGCATAACTTTGGCGGGCATCGTGCTTCCCATGGTAATTCGATTACACATCGCGCTCATGGTTCTACGGGACAGTGTCAAGACCCTGGTAAAGTGTTTAAAGGGAAGAAAATGGCTGGCCATATGGGGCAGGTGCGTGTAACAACACAAAATATTGAAGTTGTTTCCACTGATGTTGAACGTGGTTTAATTTTAGTGCGTGGTGCTGTTTCTGGTTCTAAGGGTTCTTGGATTTTGGTAAGAGATTCCGTGAAGAAACCTCTTCCTGATAATGCTCCAAAGCCTGCTGGTATTCGCCGTCTTGTGAAGGAGAAAACGGAAATGGTTACTCCGGTGACGGAAACCTCTGAAGTTGAGGGAGCCTAATAATGGATCTTGTAATTAAAACACTTGATGGTCATGAAGCTGGTAAATTAAAAGTTTCTGAATCTATCTTTGATCTTGTTCCGCGTGAGGACATTTTGCAGCGTGTTGTTCGTTGGCAGCTTGCTCGTCGTCAACAGGGAACGCATCAATCACAAGGGCGCTCTGATGTATCACGAACGGGAGCAAAGATGTTTAAACAAAAGGGAACTGGACGTGCACGGCATTCGTCTGCTCGTGCGCCACAGTTTCGTGGTGGGGGTAAAGCCCATGGTCCGGTGGTTCGTAGCCATGCGCATGATCTTCCTAAAAAGATTCGTGCCCTTGGGTTACGTCTTGCTTTGTCTGCAAAATTAAAAGCAAAAGATTTAATTATTGTGGATGAGTTGACTGTTAAGGATGCTAAAACGAAAAAGCTTGTTTCTCATTTTTCTAATCTTGGCTTTAATAATGCTCTGTTGATTGGCGGGAAAGAGATTGATATTAACTTTTTTCGTGCAGCATCGAATATCCCTAATATTGATATTTTGCCCATTCAGGGAATTAATGTTTATGATATTTTGCGTCGCAGCAAACTTGTTTTATCAAAGGCAGCTGTTGAGGCTCTTGAGGAGCGTTTTAAATGACAGATCTTCGCCATTATGATGTAATTATTAGTCCAGTTATTACTGAAAAGTCGACTATGATTTCTGAATATAATCAAGTTGCTTTTAATGTCGCGCCGAAAGCGACGAAACCTGAAATTAAGGCTGCTGTTGAAGCGCTTTTTAGCGTAAAAGTAAAAGCAGTTAACACGATAGTCCGTAAGGGTAAAGTGAAACGTTTTAAAGGTATTGTTGGTCGGCAGAGTGATGTCAAAAAAGCGATCGTGACACTGGCTGCTGGTCAGTCTATCGACGTTTCGACAGGTCTTTAAAGAGGCTCGGAGATAGGAATAATGGCACTTAAGCAATTTAATCCAACGACACCTGGGCAGCGTCAGCTTGTCATTGTGGAACGTTCTTGTCTTTATAAGGGAAAACCTGTAAAGATGTTGACGGAAGGTTTGTCTTCAAAGGGTGGACGTAATAATCGCGGTCGTGTTACTGCTCGTTTTCAGGGTGGTGGCCATAAACGGAGTTACCGTTTTGTCGATTTTAAGCGTCTTAAGCGTGATGTTTCAGCGAAAGTTGAGCGTTTAGAGTATGATCCTAATCGCACTGCTTTTATTGCACTCATTCGCTATGAGGATGGACAATTAAGTTATATTCTTGCACCACAGCGTCTTGGTGTTGGTGATTGTGTTGTTGCTGGTTTAAATGTTGATGTTAAACCAGGGAATGCTATGCCTCTTGGTAATATGCCGGTAGGTACAATCATTCATAATGTTGAAATGAAGCCTGGAAAAGGGGGACAGATTGCACGTTCAGCGGGTGCTTATGCGCAGTTAGTTGGGCGAGATCATGGTATGGCTATTCTTCGTTTAAATTCTGGGGAACAGCGTATGGTCTCTAGCAGCTGTTTTGCAACGGTTGGTGCTGTTTCAAATCCTGATCATGGGAATATTAATGATGGTAAGGCAGGTCGATCACGTTGGCGTGGTAAGCGTCCACATGTTCGTGGTGTTGCTATGAACCCTGTTGACCATCCACACGGTGGTGGTGAGGGGCGTACATCGGGGGGGCGTCATCCAGTGTCTCCTTGGGGTAAGCCTACAAAGGGTAAGCGTACGCGCTCCAATAAAGCCACTGATAAGTTTATTATGCGTACGCGTCATCAGCGCAAGAAATAAGAAAGGTAGTCTGAAGTGGTTCGTTCAGTTTGGAAAGGTCCGTTTGTTGACGGCTATCTTCTTGGTAAAGCAGAGAAGGTACGTGCAAGTGGGCGCAATGAAGTTATAAAAATATGGAGTCGTCGCTCTACTATTTTGCCGCAATTTGTTGGTTTGACTTTTGGTGTTTACAACGGCAATAAGCATATTCCTGTTTCTGTTTCTGAAGAGATGGTTGGACATAAGTTTGGTGAGTTTGCTCCTACCCGGACTTATTATGGTCATGGTGCCGATAAAAAAGCGAAGAGGAAGTAGGAATGGGAAAAGCTAAGGTTCCGCGCCAGCTTAAAGATAATGAAGCAAAGGCTGTCACACGAACAATTCGTGTTAGTCCGCAGAAGCTTAATTTGGTTGCTGCAATGATTCGTGGTAAAAGAGTTAATGTGGCGCTTGCTGATTTAACATTTTCGCGTAAACGTATTGCTGCTACTGTGAAAAAAACGCTTGAATCAGCGATTGCAAACGCAGAAAATAACCACGATCTTGATATTGATTCGCTTGTTGTAGCGGAAGCTTATGTTGGTAAGTCGATCGTGATGAAGCGCTTTCATGTTCGTGGTCGCGGACGTGCGAGTCGAATTGAGCGTCCATTTTCACATCTTACTGTTATTGTTCGTGAAGTTAGCGAAAAAGTGGAGGCCGCATAATGGGTCAGAAGATCAATCCAATAGGACTTCGTCTTGGTGTTAATCGGACCTGGGATTCTCGTTGGTATGCTGATAGTGGTGAATATGGGCGTCTTCTTCATGAAGATTTGAAAATTCGTTCTTATGTGCTTGAAGAGCTTAAACAGGCAGCGATTTCTAAGGTTGTGATTGAACGTCCTCATAAAAAGTGTCGTGTTACGATTCATTCTGCACGTCCTGGTTTGATTATCGGTAAAAAGGGTGCTGATATCGAGAAGCTTCGTCGTAAGCTTTCAGAAATGACCAATGCTGAAACTTCATTGAATATTGTGGAGATTCGTAAGCCAGAGATTGATGCGACGATTATTGCGCAATCAATTGCTCAACAGTTAGAGCGTCGTGTTGCTTTTCGTCGTGCCATGAAGCGTGCTGTTCAGTCTGCTATGCGTCTTGGTGCGGAAGGTATTCGTATCAATTGCTCTGGTCGTCTTGGTGGTGCTGAAATTGCGCGTATGGAATGGTATCGTGAAGGGCGTGTTCCACTTCATACCTTGCGTTCTGATGTCGATTACGGTACAGCAGAAGCTAAGACCGCTTACGGTATTTGTGGTATTAAAGTTTGGGTCTTTAAGGGTGAGATTCTTGAACATGATCCGATGGCTTCGGAACGTCGTGCTACGGAAGCTGATCAATCTGGTTCTTCATCGAATCGTCGCCGCGAAAATGCTTAGTTTTTGAAATTGAACTAAAATTTGGAGTAGAGAACAATGTTGCAGCCAAAGCGCACAAAGTTCCGTAAGCAGTTCAAGGGCCGTATTCACGGTGTTGCGAAGGGTGGTACGGATTTGAATTTCGGTGCCTACGGTTTGAAGGCTGTTGAGCCGGAGCGGGTTACTGCTCGTCAAATTGAAGCGGCACGTCGTGCGATTACACGTTATATGAAGCGTTCTGGTCGTGTATGGATTCGCATTTTTCCAGATCTTCCGGTTACATCTAAACCGACGGAAGTTCGTATGGGTAAGGGTAAGGGAAGTGTTGATTATTGGGCAGCACGTGTTGCTCCTGGGCGCGTCATGTTTGAGCTTGATGGGGTTCCTGAGGATGTTGCACGTGAAGCACTAAGGTTGGGCGCTGCAAAGTTGCCTATCAAAACGCGTTTCATCCAGCGTATTGCTGAATAAAGAGGTTAAGCGATGAGAGCCAGAGAATTACGGGCGCAAACGCTCGACCAAATGAAAGATGAATTGGCTAAATTAAAGAAAGAGCAATTTAATTTGCGCTTTCAAAAAGCAACAGGTCAATTGGAAAAGACTGCACGTGTTAGACAAGTTCGTCGTGATATTGCGCGTATTAAGACTTTTCTTCGTCAAAAGTTAAGTGAAAGTAAGGTTTAAGGAAATAAGAGATGCCTAAACGCGTTTTGCAGGGTATTGTTATTAGCGACAAAAGCGATAAAACTGTCGTTGTAAAAGTGGAGCGTCGTTATTCTCATCCGCTTCTTAAGAAGACTGTTCGGCAGTCTAAAAATTATAAAGCGCATGACGAAAACAACCAATTCAAGATTGGGGATCAGGTTTCTATTCAGGAATCTAGACCAATTTCAAAAGATAAATGTTGGATTGTTGTGAAAGACAATGTAGCGTAATGAGCTAAGTTTATTGTTTTAGAATTTAACAGTGGTTTTTCGTTGATAAATTTGAAGACGGTAGCTTTATGTTTATTTGGCAGGCAAATCTGAGTGTATAAAAGATACAGGCGGATATATATGTTAAGAGAAGGTGGCCAGTCATGATTCAGATGCAAACAAACCTCGACGTTGCTGATAATTCTGGTGCTCGTCGTGTCATGTGCATCAAGGTGTTAGGCGGTTCAAAGCGAAAATATGCTTCGGTCGGTGACATTATTGTTGTTTCGGTTAAGGATGCTATTCCTCGTGGCCGTGTTAAAAAGGGTGATGTTATGAAAGCTGTTGTGGTGCGTACTGCTAAGGATATTCGTCGCGCAGATGGTAGTGTCATTCGTTTTGATAGTAATGCTGCGGTTTTAGTGGATAATAAAAAAGAGCCGATCGGTACGCGTATTTTTGGGCCTGTTCCCCGTGAATTGCGTGGGAGGAATCATATGAAGATCATCTCACTTGCTCCTGAAGTGCTATAAGGAGTTGATGTTATGCAGAAGATTCGAAAAGGTGATAAAGTTGTCGTTTTATCCGGTAAGGATAAAGGATCGAGTGGTGAAGTAATTAAGGTTAGCCCAAAAGAGAATAAGGCTTTTGTTCGTGGGATTAATATGATTAAACGTCATCAACGTCAAACACAGAAGCAAGAAGCTGGAATTATTTCTAAAGAAGCTCCGATTCATCTGTCTAATTTGGCGATTGCTGATCCTAAAGATGGTAAGCCTACACGCGTGGGCTTTCGTGTGAATGCAGATGGTAATAAGGTACGTTTTGCCAAGCGTTCGGGAGAGTTGATTAATGGCTGAGGAAAGACAAATACCGCGTATGAAGACGCATTATTTTGAAGTGATTCGTAAAGCGCTTCAAGAGAAGTTTAATTACAAAAATACAATGCAAATACCGCGGATTGATAAAATTGTAATTAATATGGGGATAGGTGAAGCAACTGCTGATTCAAAGAAGCCTTCCCTTGCTGCTGAAGATTTAGGACTCATAACAGGTCAGAAGGCTGTTATTACCCGTGCGCGTAATTCTATTGCAACCTTTAAGGTTCGTGAAGGAATGCCTCTTGGGGCTAAAGTGACATTGCGTAAAGATCGTATGTTTGAGTTTTTAGATCGTCTTGTTACGATTGCTCTTCCGCGCGTTCGTGACTTTCGGGGTTTAAATCCAAAAAGCTTTGATGGTCGTGGTAATTTTGCTATGGGTATTAAAGAACACATTGTGTTTCCAGAAATCAACTATGATAAGGTTGATCAAATTTGGGGCATGGATATTATCGTTTGTACGACAGCGAAAACGGATGATGAAGCGCGCGAGTTATTGCGTGCCTTTAATTTTCCTTTTCGTTCGTAACGGCAAACGTAGCGAGGTGAAATTATGGCCAAAGTAAGTGCCGTTGAAAAAAATAAGCGTCGTGAGGTGATGGTGAAGCGTTATGCTGCGCGTCGTGCACGTTTGAAAGCAATCGTTATGGATCAGAAGGTCTCTCTTGAGGAGCGTTTTAAGGCTTCTGTTCAGTTGGCAGAATTGCCGCGTAATTCTTCGAAAGTTCGTATTCGTAATCGCTGTGAGGTTTCGGGGCGTCCGCGTGCTTATTATCGTAAGTTAAAAATGTCACGGATTGCATTGCGTGAACTTGGCTCTATTGGCCATATTCCTGGTATTGTAAAGTCTAGTTGGTAAGAGGAGATTATTTAATGTCTATGTCAGATCCTCTTGGTGATATGTTAACACGTATTCGTAATGCACTTGGTCGAAAAAAAGGCAAGGTGGTTACTCCAGCTTCAAAGCTTCGTGCACACGTTCTTGATGTTCTTCAGTCGGAAGGTTATATTCGCGGATATAATCAGGTTGATTTAGGTGATGGAAAAGCGGAGCTTGAAATCGAATTGAAGTATTTTGAAGGGATGGCTGCTATTCGTGAAATTTCGCGTGTGTCAAAGCCTGGTCGTCGTGTGTATGTTTCTGCTAAGTCACTTCCTCAGGTGGCAAATGGTTTAGGTATTTCGATCTTATCGACTCCTAAAGGTGTTATGGCTGATCATGAAGCGCGTGAACAGAATGTTGGTGGAGAACTCCTTTGTCGTGTTTTCTAAGTTATGTCCAAGAAAACAGAAGAAAAATAGGTTAGAACAATGTCTCGTATTGGAAAAAAGCCCATTTCAATTCCTTCTGGAGTTACCGCAACTGTTGAAGGTCAGCTGGTCAAAGCAAAAGGTCCGAAAGGTGAACTGAGTTACGTCGTAAATGATGAAGTCTTAGTTAAATTCGAGGACAATGTCATATCCGTTACGCCGCGGGATCAGTCAAAAGATGCGCGCTCTAAATGGGGAATGTCGCGCTCAATGATTGAAAATATTTTTTGTGGTGTAAAAGATGGTTTTGAGAAAAGGTTAGAGATCAATGGGGTTGGTTATCGTGCTGCTTTGCAGGGTAGGGATATTCAACTCTCTCTAGGTTTTTCACATGATGTGGTTTATAAAGTTCCATCAGGTGTTACTGTAACTGTTCCGAAGCCCACAGAGATTGTTATTTCTGGAATTGATAAACAGCAAGTTGGACAAGTTGCAGCGGAGATTCGCGAATATCGTAGGCCTGAGCCTTATAAAGGTAAAGGTGTTAAGCATGCAGATGAACGTATCTTCCGTAAAGAAGGTAAAAAGAAATAAGGATTTTGTATTATGGTTTCATCTAAGGACATTATCCAGCGTCGTGCAAGACGTGTTCGTCGTAGAATCAAGATGGTTTCTCATGATCGTCCGCGGCTTAGCGTTTATCGTTCAAATCAGAACATCTATGCGCAAGTTATTGATGATTTACGGGGATGTACACTTGTTTCAGCTTCTACTCTTGAAAGTGATTTGAAAAAATCCTTAAAAAGTGGTGCTGATAAAGAAGCCGCTTTCGCTGTGGGTAAGTTAATTGCTGAACGTGCGAAGCAAGCTGGTGTCAATGAAGTGGTTTTTGATCGTGGCGCTTATGTGTACCATGGTCGAATCAAAGCTTTGGCTGAAGCTGCTCGTGAAGGTGGTTTGAATTTTTAAAGTTTCCTCCTTATGGATGGGGTTGGATACTTTAGAGCATTTCGTTTAGGTTCTTCCGATTTTATGAAGAGCTTTGTTATCGTGCTTCCGGAAAAGAAAAAGGAATGAGGAATGGCACAAAAAGAACGTGGTGAAAGAGAAGAACGCGATAATGAGTTTGTCGATAGGCTCGTTCATATTAATCGTGTTGCTAAAGTTGTAAAGGGTGGTCGGCGTTTTGGTTTTGCTGCTCTTGTTGTTGTTGGAGATCAGAAAGGGCGTGTGGGCTTTGGACACGGTAAAGCTCGTGAAGTTCCTGAAGCCGTTCGTAAAGCAACGGAATCTGCAAAGCGTGGAATGATTTATGTCCCACTTCGCTCGGGACGCACATTGCATCATGATCTTGAAGGTCGTCACGGAGCAGGGCGTGTTTTGCTCCGTTCAGCATCTGCTGGTACTGGTATTATCGCTGGGGGACCGATGCGTGCTATTTTTGAAGCTCTTGGTATGCAGGATGTTGTTGCAAAATCACTAGGATCATCAAATCCTTATAACATGGTTCGTGCAACATTTGATGCACTGAAACGTCAAATGCATCCGAGAGATATTGCAGCTCAGCGCGGTATTAAATATTCGACTTTGCAGGCGCGTCGTCGTCATTTAGTCGATGTAGAAGGGTAGTTTCTGAGATTGTCAGAAAAGGAATTAGGAAATGGTTCAGAAAAAATCTCAGAGTAGTAAAACTGTGACAGTAGAGCAAATTGGAAGCCCTATTCGAAATTCACAGATTCAGCGTGCAACCTTGAAGGGGCTTGGGCTTAATAAAATGCGTCGCCGGCGCGTTTTAGAAGATACACTTTGTGTACGAGGTATGATTGCTCGGGTTCGGCATCTTGTTCGCGTTATAGATGAAGATTAAGGGTTGCAGGAGTATTAGATATGAAACTCAATGAACTACGTGATTGTAAAGGCGCAACAAAAAATCGTAAGCGTGTTGGGCGTGGTATTGGTTCAGGTACTGGTAAGACTGGTGGTCGCGGTGTAAAAGGGCAAAAATCCCGTTCTGGTGTCTCTCTTAATGGTTTTGAAGGTGGACAAATGCCTATCTATCGGCGTTTACCAAAACGTGGGTTTAAAAATTTCTTTTCTAAAGCCTATAATGAAGTGTCCTTGGGACGTGTTCAGTTGGCCGTTGATGCAGGTAAGTTGAACATTGAAAAGCCTGTTGATATGATTGCTTTGAAAGAGGCTGGTATTATTCGTCGCGAGAAAGATGGGGTTCGCCTTCTTTCTGATGGCGATTTGAAAGCTAAGATTACCTTTCATGTTTCTGGAGCTTCACAAGCTGCTCGTGTTAAGATTGAAAAAGTGGGTGGTCAGGTTATTTTTCCTGATGTTGTTCAATAATTTTTTTGATACAAATCATGATTTAAAGAAGAGGTAAATCTATACTTTTCAATATTTTGTGGAGAATTATTTAAGTTCTGCAATTATTTGTGTATAAAGATATGAATTTTAGAGTTATAGTTCTGTGATTTAAAGAACTGAAGTGTGGAGTGGAGACGTTTTATGGCATCAGCAGCAGAGCAATTTGCTTCCAATATTAACTTCGGTACCTTTTCGCGTGCAACTGAATTAAAGAAACGTATCTGGTTTACTCTGGCGGCACTTCTTGTTTATCGTTTCGGTACTTATATTTCTCTTCCAGGTATTAATATCGATGCTTTGCGGCAGACATTTGAACATCATGCATCAGGTGTTTTAGGACTTTTTAATATGTTTGCTGGAGGTGCTGTTGGGCGTATGGCAATTTTTGCGCTAGGAATTATGCCTTATATATCAGCATCTATTATTGTACAATTACTTACGTCCGTTATTCCTTCTTTGGAGACTCTAAAAAAAGAGGGGGAGGTCGGTCGTAAGGTGATTAATCAATATACGCGCTATGTGACAGTCATCTTGGCTATTCTGCAAGCTTTTGGTATTGCGGTTGCGCTTGAAAGCGGTATAGGGACAGGACTTCAAATTGTTCTAGAACCAGGTCTCATGTTTCGTATCTCTTCTGTTATTACACTTGTTGGTGGGACAATGTTTCTCATGTGGCTTGGCGAGCAAATTACCTCTCGCGGTGTTGGTAATGGGGTTTCTCTTATCATTTTTACAGGGATTGTCGCTAACTTTCCTTCTACTTTTGCTCAACTTTTGACTGCGCATAGTCAAGCTGATTTATCAACTTTTCTTTTAATAGCGATCGTCTTTATTGCTGTCTTGGTTATCGCACTTATTGTTTTTATAGAACGTGCACAACGGCGAATTCTTATTCAGTACCCAAAACGTCAGGTTGGTAATCAAATGTTTCAGGGTGATATGTCGCATCTTCCTCTAAAATTGAATACTGCTGGTGTTATTCCACCTATTTTTGCTTCGTCTTTATTATTATTACCCGCCACTATTAATAATTTTTCTGATAAAATGCCACAATGGATGCAAACTATTTCTTATTCTCTTGGTCATGGGCAGCCACTTTATATGATTGTTTATGCATTTTTAATGGCGTTTTTTTGCTTTTTTTATACGGCTATTGTGTTTAATCCGAGTGATACTGCGGATCAGTTGAAAAAGCATTCTGGTTTTATTCCAGGAATTCGTCCAGGTGAGCGTACAGCGGAATATATTGATTATGTTTTGACACGTATTACTGTTGTGGGTGCTATTTATATTATCTTGGTTTGTTTACTCCCTGAATTTATGATATCTGCATTCCAGGTTCCTTTTTATCTTGGGGGGACGTCTTTGTTGATTGTTGTGACTGTTACTCTTGATACGGTTGCTCAAATCCAGGGGCATCTTGTTGCACACCAATATGAAGGATTGATAAAAAAATCAAAACTTCGTGGAGGTCGAAGAAATCGATGAGAGTAGTTCTTTTAGGTCCTCCTGGAGCAGGGAAAGGGACGCAGGCTAAAATGTTGACGGAGGAATATAATATTCCTCATTTATCAACAGGAGATATGTTACGTGAAGCTATTGCTAAAGAAACAGAAGTTGGTAAAAAAGCTAAAGCTATTATAAGTTCTGGTGCTTTAGTCCCTGATAGTGTTGTTAATCAAATCGTATCAGATCGGATTGATGAAGCTGATTGTATAAACGGTTTTATTTTGGATGGGTATCCAAGGACTGTAGGACAGGCAGAAGCATTACAACAGATCCTTGAGTCCAAAAATATGCGTCTTGATGCTGTTATTGAGTTGCATGTTGATGAAGATGCCTTGATTGAACGTATGGCGAAGCGTGTTCAGGAGACGATAGCGGCCGGTGGACATGTCCGTTTAGATGATAACCCTGTTGCTTTTGCAAAAAGATTAGTAGAATACCGTGAAAAAACTTCCCCTTTATCAAAATTTTATTCAGAGAGAGGAATGTTGAAGGTCATTGATGGAATGATTGGTATTGCTGAGGTGACACGTATGATTAAAGGTTTTCTTTCATAAGATTTTTTTTAGAAGTAAATGAAAAGAGTTGACTTTTGAGATAAAATCTATCACAAACAACTTTAATTTATTTCAGTTAAATAAGCGGATTCGGAAGGATTGTGTTCTGAGTCTATTTTTTTCTGTAAGGTACATCAGGTATTTTATAACAATTTGTCAACATAACTAAGGAGAGTAGGCGTGGCTCGTATTGCTGGCGTCAATATCCCGACAAATAAGCGTGTAATTATAGCGCTTCAATATATCCACGGGATTGGACCAAAATTTGCTCAGGAAATTATTGAAAAGGTTGGCATTCCCACCGGGCGTCGTGTGCATGAACTTTCAGATGCGGAGGTGTTGCAGATTCGTGAGGCAATCGATCAGGGATATCAAGTTGAAGGTGATCTTCGTCGTGAAGTTGCTATGAATGTTAAGCGTTTGATGGACCTTGGTTGTTATCGTGGATTGCGTCATCGTCGGTCTTTGCCTGTCCGAGGACAACGTACACATACAAATGCTCGTACGCGTAAGGGACCTGCTAAAGCAATCGCTGGTAAGAAGAAATAAGAAGCTTTTTGAAAGTTTTTTATATATTCTATTTTTTGTTGAAAGCGGTTCGACAAGAAAGAGAAGGTGGAGCTGCTGATGTTACGGCAGTGTTGAGATCGTTGAAAGGAAAATTATGGCCAAGGAAGCCACACGTGTTCGTCGTCGCGAACGTAAAAATATTTCATCGGGTGTTGTGCATATCAATTCAACATTTAATAATACAATGATTACCATTACAGATGCTCAAGGGAATGCGATTGCTTGGTCATCTGCTGGTGCTCAAGGGTTTAAAGGAGCGCGTAAATCTACACCTTTTGCTGCTCAAGTTGCTGCGGAAGATTGTGCGAGAAAAGCACAAGAACATGGTATGCGTTCTTTGGAAGTTGAAGTTTGTGGTCCTGGGGCAGGGCGTGAATCTGCTTTACGTGCGTTGCAATCTGTTGGTTTTGTCATTACTTCTATTCGTGATGTAACACCAATTCCTCATAATGGATGTCGTCCGCGTAAAAGGCGGCGTGTTTAATTGGGTGTTGTTTTTTGTTGTCGGAGATTTCTCTGATGTTCACATTGGTCGTTACGATTGAATGGTAACGGAACTAAAGAACGGGAATAAAAATATGATCCAGAAAAACTGGCAGGAACTTATTAAACCCAATAAGGTTGAATCATATACGCATGATAATCCAAATATTACAAGCGTAATTGCTGAGCCTCTTGAGCGGGGATTTGGTTTGACTTTAGGAAATGCACTTCGTCGTGTGTTGTTATCTTCGCTTCGCGGCGCTGCAATTACTGCTGTACAGATTGATGGTGTCTTACATGAATTTTCATCAATTCCAGGTGTCCGTGAGGATGTTACAGATATTATTCTGAATATAAAGGAAATTGCACTTCGTATGGAAGAGGAAGGGCCTAAACGTCTCGTCGTTTATAAAGAGGGTCCTGGTGTTGTGAAAGCAGGGGATATCAGTATCGTTGGGGATATGGAAATTCTCAATCCAGATCATGTTATCTGTACTCTTGATGAAGATGCTGAAATTCGTATGGAATTTATTGTCAACACAGGGAAAGGGTATGTTCCATCTGATCGGAATTCTGTCGATGATGGGCGCATAGGACTCATTCCAATTGATAGTCTTTATTCACCAATTCGTAAAGTATCTTATAAAGTGGAAAATACACGTGAAGGTCAAGTTCTCGATTATGATAAATTGACGTTAACGATTGAAACGAATGGTGCGGTTAATGGAGAAGATGCTGTCGCTTTTGCAGCACGCATTCTTCAGGATCAATTATCGTTATTTATTAACTTTGAAGAACCACAGAAAGAGCCTGTTGAAGAGGCGGATTCTGAGCTTTCCTTTAATCCAGCGCTTCTCAAAAAGGTGGATGAATTAGAACTTTCCGTTCGTTCGGCAAATTGTCTTAAGAATGATAATATTGTCTATATTGGTGATCTTATTCAAAAAACAGAATCTGAAATGCTTCGCACACCAAATTTTGGTCGTAAGTCTTTGAATGAGATTAAAGAAGTTTTAGCATGTATGGGGTTACATCTTGGAATGGAAATTCCTGCATGGCCGCCTGAAAACATTGATGATCTTGCTAAACGTTATGAAGATCAGTATTAAAATTAGAATTTAGGAGAGAGCTTATGCGCCATAGTAAGTCGGGCCGCAAGTTGAACCGGACTGCCAGTCACCGTAAAGCGATGTTTGCAAATATGGCAACTTCGTTGATCGAGCATGAGCAGATTGTGACAACACTTCCAAAGGCTAAAGAAATTCGTCCTATTGTTGAAAAACTTGTTACTCTCGGTAAGCGTGGTGGTTTGCATGCACGTCGACAAGCAATTGCAGCACTTCGCGATACAGGAAAAGTTGCAAAGTTATTTGATACACTGGCGCCGCGTTATGCATCACGCAATGGTGGGTATTTGCGTATTATGAAAGCGGGGTTTCGTACCGGTGATAATGCGCCCATGGCTGTCATAGAATTTGTTGATCGTGATGTCGAAGCAAAGGGGGCAGCAGATCGTGCTCGTATCGAGGCTTCAGAGAATGAGAAGGGCACGTCCTCATAATTTTTTTATTCTATTGCATTTTAAAAGGCCGCCTTGTCTTAGGCGGTTTTTTTTATGCGTATTTTTGAAGTTGGTTTTACTTGAAAAATAGATGGTGAGAGAAAATTATAGGATATTGAATTATTTGATTTTTATAATATTTACTGTTTAAATAGCTTGTTTTTATTCTCTATTATGAAATATTAATAGAAACCCTTTATTTGCGGGGATGCTTTTAAAAAATTCTATGAATCTTCAACAGAATGGGCTGATTTTATAAGGAGTAGGTTATGAGGTATTCTTTTTGGGTGCGGCTTTTTTTTGCGGTTATGATGCTGATGTCGTTTGATCATATCTATGCTCATGTTCCTCAAACACAAAAAGAAATCACTCTTTCATTTGCTCCTTTAGTTAAAAAGACAGTACCATCAGTTGTCAATATTTATGCAGCTCGACAAATTAGAGCGCGCTCACCTTTTGAGGGTGATCCATTTTTTGAGCAATTTTTTGGTCGTTTGCAAAATAATTTTCCTGTCCGTAAGCAATCATCATTAGGGTCAGGAGTGATTGTTGATGCACGTGGTTTGATTGTTACAAATTACCACGTTATTAAAGATGCAAGCGAAATTAAGGTAGCTTTTTCTGATGGGAGAGAATTTGAGAGTAAGGTCGTGCTCAAAGATGAAGCAACCGATATTGCTATTTTGGAAGTTGATGTAAAAGATACTCAGTTTCCTGTTCTTCCTTTGGGGGATTCTGATACTGTTGAAGTTGGTGATCTTGTTCTCGCTATTGGTAATCCTTTTGGTGTTGGTCAAACGGTTACAAGTGGTATTGTTTCAGCGCAAGCGCGTACACGTGTTGGGATTTCCGATTTTGATTTTTTTATTCAAACAGATGCTGCCATTAATCCAGGAAATTCTGGTGGCGCTTTAATTGATATGAAGGGGCAATTAATCGGAATTAATACGGCTATTTATTCACGTTCCGGTGGTTCTGTAGGGATTGGTTTTGCTATTCCAGTTAATCTTGTAAAAGTGATGCTTGATACCGTTAAACGCGGTGGAAAATATTTTGTGCCACCTTATATAGGGGCGTCTTTTCAAAATGTTACACCTGATATTGCTGGTGGTTTAGGTTTAGAACGTCCCTATGGTGCTCTTATTATTGAAGTTATCAAAGACAGTCCTGCTGAAAAAGCCGGTTTGAAAGTAGGTGATGTTATTTTGAGTGTACAGGGGGTGCGCGTTGATAGTCCAGATAGCCTTGGCTATCGTTTAATGACAGCGGACGTTGGCCATAGTCTTGCTTTAGAATATTTACGAAGTGGAAAAATTTTAAAAACACAGATAAAGGTTGCATCAATATCAGAAACTGCATTTTTAAAATCTGAAAAAATTACAGGTGATAGTCCTCTTGCTGGTGCCGAAGTGTTAGATTTAACACCGCAAAATAGTCGACGTTTTCATCTTCCTATATCGGCAAAAGGTGTTGTGATTACCAGTCTTGATGAAATGAGCAATGCTGCGGGAATTTTTCGGCCCAGAGATATCTTACGTGTTGTCAATGGCTATAAGATTCAAACAGTTCATCAGTTGAAAAAGATTCTTATGCAAACGCGTTCACGTACTTGGCAATTGGAATATGAACGTGATGGTATGTATATTCGTCAATTTATTCGTTGAGGCTTTTTTTGAAGAAAGATTTTTTTACTTCGTCGATTGATCCTAAAGTTCATAAAAACCAACCACTTGCGGAAAGAATGCGTCCTTGTTCTCTCAATGAAGTTGTGGGACAAAGGCATTTAATTGGAGAGAATGGTCTTCTTTCACGGATGGTGGCAGCAGGCTCAATTGGATCAATGATTTTTTGGGGGCCTCCAGGGACGGGAAAAACAACAGTTGCACGTTTGTTAGCACTTGAAACAAATTTCGCATTTGAACAAGTTTCTGCTATTTTTACAGGGGTTTCTGAACTTAAAAAGATTTTTGAAGTTGCGCAGAGGCGTTTTATGTCTGGGACTAAAACGCTTCTCTTTGTTGATGAAATTCATCGGTTTAATCGTGCACAGCAGGATAGTTTTCTTCCTGTGATGGAAGATGGTACGGTGGTCCTTATCGGTGCAACAACTGAAAATCCTTCTTTTGAACTTAATGCTGCTCTTCTTTCGCGTGCGCGGGTTTTAACATTTCTTTCTCATGATCATGAAAGTTTAGGCATGCTTTTGAAGCGTGCTGAAAAGGTGGTAGGGAAGCCTCTTCCTTTGGATGAGGGAGCCAGAGATGTTTTGATAGGGATGTCTGATGGTGATGCACGGGTAGCATTAACATTAGCAGAGGAAGTTTGGTCTGTTGTGCGCGCGGAAGAGATTCTTGATGCTGGTGCGTTGCAAAAAGTTATTCAGCGTCGTGCACCCATTTATGATAAAGGACGAGATGGCCACTATAATCTCATTTCAGCGTTGCATAAATCTGTTCGTGGCTCTGATCCTGATGCGGCACTTTATTACTTAGCACGTATGTTGGATGCTGGCGAAGATCCTCTCTATATTGGGCGAAGATTGGTTCGTATGGCTATTGAAGATGTTGGTTTGGCGGATCCTCAAGCTCTTGTCATTTGTAATGCGGCAAAAGATGCTTATGATTATTTAGGATCACCAGAAGGGGAATTGGCTTTGGCACAGGCATGTCTTTATGTTGCAACGGCCCCAAAGTCAAACGCAACATATCTCGCATATAAAGCTGCATTGCGTTGTGCACAAAAAAATGGTTCTCTACCACCTCCTAAACATATCCTTAATGCACCGACAAAATTAATGAAGGAAGAAGGGTATGGAGAGGGGTATTGTTATGACCATGATGAACCAGATGCTTTCTCTGGACAAGAATATTTTCCTGAAAAACTTGGGCGCCAGAGTTATTATAAACCAGTTGAGCGTGGATTTGAGCGTGAAATTGTGAAACGTCTTGAATGGTGGAAACAATTGCGCAAAAAACGTAAAAATCAATCATAAAATTTGAATTAAAACACGTTTTTTATTGAACTTGGATTTGTTTTTATCCCTCGTGTCATTGTATGAACAATTTAGTTTTATTTTAAATATTTATTGCATTGCTCGTAGTGCAGCTTTTTTGATCCCTTCAAAAGACATATCTTTTTATGGATTCAAATTAAGAAATATGTCATTCAACTCTTAAAGCTACTTTTTAATTGAGTAACATATTGATTATCCGCTGTTTTGTAGGTTGAATGAGGACTTCTAGATACTGTATGTTCTTTCATTTTAAATCTCATCAATCACAACCATTTGCTTGTATGTTACATGCTGGATTAACGTGTGATAAAAACTGTATAAGAAAAAACTAAAAATGACTTTTATGAAGAGTCTCAAGTGTTGAGAGTTACCGCAACATTGGGGGCGGGAAAAGTTTGGTGGTGGTGTTAATGATCATGGTACTGAGCATAAAGAGGTTGTTGCTCAATGGATTTATACCATTTCACGAGTGCTGTCCTAAAATGGGTGTAACGAGCGTTGAAAGATGCTTTTTTAAAACAAGTAAGTGATATGCAACATAAAAGTGTTTTGTTTTTTGATGCAATGGGTGTGGTCTTGATTGATGAGGTATTTTTATGATTAAGGGGAGAGTTTGTTTCTTAGAAAACCAAGGAGTAGGCAGAAAGATCAAACATTGTGTTGAAATTTAAATTGTTTCTTTTCTAGAGAGAGATAAATGTGTTAACTTGCTCGCGTGTAGAAATATTATTTTATTTGGATTCTATGTTGTGTCATAAGATAGGGAATACCATTTCTTTATTTTGCAGGTCGTGATGTGTTATAGACATAACGTAAGGGTAAGGATGAAAATAGTCTGTGAAAATCTAAACTTAAAGCTTTAGTTAAATTAAAAGTACAATGTACAGTTTAAGTATTAGATCATTATGAATCGTCAAGGATATAATCGTGGATAAAACAAAAGCTCTCGATGCTGCTCTCGCTCAAATTGAACGTTCTTTCGGTAAAGGCTCCATTATGCGTCTTGGGCAAAAGGAGCAAGTTGTTGAAATTGAAACAATTCCAACAGGTTCGTTGTCCTTGGATATTGCTTTGGGTGTTGGTGGATTACCAAAAGGGCGGATTGTTGAGATTTATGGACCAGAAAGTTCTGGAAAGACAACATTGGCTCTTCATGCTATTGCTGAAGCACAGAAAATTGGTGGAATTTGTGCTTTTATTGATGCCGAGCACGCCCTTGATCCCATTTATGCGCGAAAGCTTGGTGTTGATTTAGAAAACCTGTTTATTTCTCAGCCGGATACTGGTGAGCAGGCATTAGAAATTACAGAAACGTTGGTGCGTTCTGGTGCTGTGGATGTGCTTGTTGTTGACTCTGTGGCAGCTTTAACACCGCGTGCAGAGATTGATGGTGAAATGGGTGATGCTTTACCTGGATTGCAAGCGCGCTTGATGAGTAAAGCTTTACGGAAACTTACGGCTTCAATTTTCCGCTCTAACTGTATGGTGATCTTTATTAATCAAATTCGCATGAAAATTGGTGTGATGTTTGGTTCTCCTGAAACAACAACAGGTGGGAATGCTTTAAAGTTTTATGCTTCTGTTCGTTTGGATATTCGCCGCATTGGCTCCATTAAAGATCGGGATATGATCGTTGGTAATCAGACCCGTGTTAAAGTGGTGAAGAATAAGTTGGCTCCTCCCTTCAAACAGGTTGAATTTGATATTATTTATGGTGAGGGGATTTCCAAATTAGGTGAGTTGATTGATTTGGGAGTTAAAGTTGGTATTGTGGAAAAATCTGGCTCGTGGTTTTCTTATAATTCTCAACGTTTAGGGCAGGGACGTGAAAATGCGAAGCAGTTTTTGCGCCAGCATCCGGAAATTGCTGCAGAAATTGAAACAGCTTTGCGTCAAAATGCTGGTTTGATTGCCATTGAATTGTTAGAAAATGCAGGAGCAGATGTGACAGAAAGTGATGAAGCAATTTGATGTTCTATTTATTTGAGTATTAAGTGCTTTATTTCAGGTTTTTCTATTTTTATTTGTTTGAGTTTTAAATATACAGTCTTTTTTTCTCAATTTTTTTAATAAATATTCCATTCTTTGATTAAATTAACTCCATGCGTGGCAAAGAGGATATTTAACGATGGGGATTTTTCTTTTATGGTTTGGTGCTGTATTCTGCAGGTGTAGATATGAATAGTGTTAATAATATCCGGTCAACATTTTTGGATTATTTTCATCGTAATGGGCATAAAGTTCTTTCTTCTAGCTCCCTTGTTCCACGTAATGATCCCACACTCATGTTTACAAATGCAGGAATGGTACAGTTTAAAAATGTTTTTACTGGACTTGAACAGCATTCTTATAAAAAGGCAACAACGGCGCAAAAATGTGTTCGTGCGGGGGGAAAGCATAATGATCTTGACAATGTTGGCTATACAGCACGCCATCATACGTTTTTTGAAATGTTGGGGAATTTTTCTTTCGGCGATTATTTCAAAGAAGAGGCCATTTTTTTATCATGGAATCTTTTAACAAAAGAGTTTTGTCTTCCTAAAGATAAATTGTTGGTAACTGTTTATCAGAGTGATGATGTTGCAGCACAATTATGGCGTAAAATCTCAGGTCTTCCAGATGAAAAAATCATTCGTATTGCGACAGCTGATAATTTTTGGTCAATGGGAGAAACTGGTCCCTGTGGTCCTTGTTCAGAGATTTTTTATGATCATGGTGATGAAATTTTTGGGGGACCTCCCGGAAGTGTGGATGAAGATGGTGATCGTTTTATTGAAATTTGGAACCTTGTCTTTATGCAGTATGAGCAAGTGAGTAAGGAAGAGCGGATTGAATTGCCTCATCCTTCTATTGATACCGGTATGGGATTAGAGCGTATTGCGGCTGTGTTACAGGGTGTTCATGATAATTATGACATTGATCTTTTTCGTGCATTAATTGGCGCATCACAGGAAATGACAGGGATTGAGGCAAAGGGTGATTTTATTGCTAGCCATCGTGTTATTGCTGATCATCTTCGCTCATGCGCATTTTTGATTGCAGATGGTGTTCTTCCTTCCAATGAGGGAAGGGGATATGTTTTACGTCGCATTATGCGTCGTGCCATGCGTCATGCACATCTGCTTGGTGCTAAAGAACCCTTAATGTGGCGGCTTTTGCCCGCTCTTATCCGTGAAATGGGACAAGCTTATCCAGAATTGGTGCGTGCTGAAGCTTTGATTGCAGAAACTTTAAAATTAGAAGAAGTGCGTTTTCGCAAGACACTTGAACGAGGATTGGGTTTGTTAAATGAAGAAAGTGCACAGCTTAAAGAAGGGGGGTATTTAAAGGGTGATGTTGCTTTCAAGCTTTATGATACCTATGGTTTTCCACTTGATTTGACGCAAGATGTTCTTCGGCGTCGTGGAATCTCTGTTGATGTTGATGCTTTTGATAAAGCAATGGAACGTCAAAAAGAAGAAGCTCGTGCTCATTGGTCTGGTTCAGGTGAAGCTGTAACGGAGACAATTTGGTTTTCTATTCGTGATCAGGTAGGGGGTACAGAGTTTTTAGGGTATGAAACAGAAAAAGCTAAAGGTATTCTTACAGCTCTTGTGTGTGATGGTCAGATCGTTGATGATGTTTCTGCAGGACAGAAGGCTATTCTTGTTGTTAATCAGACACCCTTTTATGGTGAATCTGGTGGGCAGATTGGTGATAGTGGTATTATTTCTGGTGAAAATTTTATTTTTGAGGTGCATGATACGCAGAAAAAGGCTGATGGTGTTTTTATTCATCTTGGAGAAGTTAAATCTGGTCATGCTAAGATCTCTGATTGTGTAGAACTAACCGTTGATGCTGTTCGTCGTAAAAAAATTCGTGCGAACCATTCTGCTACCCATCTGTTACATGAGGCTTTACGGCAAGTATTGGGATCTCATGTTACACAGAAAGGCTCTCTTGTCTCACCAGAGCGGTTACGTTTTGATTTTTCTCATCCAAAAGCTATTTCTGTAGAAGAATTGAAAAAAATAGAAGATTTAGCAAATGAGATTGTTTTGCAAAATAATAAAGTGACAACGCGCCTTATGGCCGTTGATGATGCAATTTCTGAAGGAGCAATGGCACTCTTTGGGGAAAAATATGGAGATGAAGTACGTGTTGTTTCGATGGGAGAGTTGCTTGAAAAGGAAGATTTAAAAAGGCGTTGGTCCATTGAGCTTTGTGGAGGGACACATGTGGAAAGAACGGGGGATATTGGTTTGATTCATATTGTTTCTGAAAGTTCTGTTGCTTCTGGAGTGCGCCGTATTGAAGCTTTAACAGGTGCCGCAGCGCGTCTTTATCTGAGATGCCAAGAGGTGCGTATCCGTGAAATTGCTGATCTTTTAAAAACTTCTTCTTCTGATTTGGAAGAACGGGTGAGAGTTTTGCTTGATGATCGTCGTAAACTTGAAAAAGAGTTGAATAATGTGCGCAAAAAAATGGTGTTGAGTGGGGGAATAACAGAAAGTGGTCAAGGCGATATTACTATCATCAATGGATTTTCTTTTATGGGACGTGTTGTGAACAATATTTTACCACGGGATCTTAAGGCACTTGTTGATTCTGGTAAAAAACAAATTGAATCTGGAGTGGTTGCTTTTATTAGTGTTTCAGAGGATGGCAAGGGGAGTGCTGTTGTTGGTGTTACGGATGATTTAACGGATAAGTTAAATGCTGTTGATCTCGTTCGTATTCTTTCATCTGTTCTTGGTGGGAAAGGTGGTGGAGGGCGTCCTGATATGGCGCAGGCTGGTGGTCCTGAGGGAAACAAGGCTGATGAGGCATTTAGAGCACTAAAAGATCTTCTAGAAAAATTTAAAAAGTAAAAAATTTATCTATTGGTGTTTTTACATTGGTATGTTGGATTGGCGTTTAAACGGATATCTGTTTGGTGTATTGCTGGAATATAGGTGCAGTCTCATTGAGAGAGATAAAATCGTAAAGAGGGTGTTCATTAGAAAGATTGTGGGGTAATTTGTGCTTTTATATATGAGCTGGATAGATCATATATTTCATGAAATATAGCATCTATTATGTAGAATAGTTTTTTTTAGCTTATGAAGTTGTAAGCTATCATTTTTTCTCTTTTAAATTTCTTAAATTATTGCTCTTTTCTCATAAGAAGTCCGTTTTTTTGCACTGTTTTATTGGTTCCCTTTGCTGCTCATGCATAAGAGAACAGGTCTTTCTTGCAAGTTATGGAACGTAAATTAATCATATAAATCAGATAAATACTGCACAAAACTAAATATTTATATTAATTCAAGTTTTTCTCTGTGCATTTGCACGAAAAAAGTGTTTTTGTAATTTTTTGCATGAGATTTGTGAAGAGTATTATTTTTATGATGCTATGGCTTCATGTAAGGGGATAACATTTTCATTTTCTCCTTCTCTTTTTGGTGGTGTGATTGTTAAATTGCTTGCTTTTAAAAATTTAGAGAAACGGCCCCCTTTATCGATCAATTCTTGAAAGCTTCCTTTTTCAATTAAATGCCCTTGTTCTAGAAAAAGTACAACATCCGCATTGCGTATTGTTGAGAGGCGATGTGCTATAATGAAAGTGGTACGATCATGGCTTATGCTCTCAAGAGCATCTTTGACACGTGCTTCTGTTTCAACATCAAGAGCACTTGTTGCTTCATCAAGAATAAGAATGGGGGCATTTTTTAAAATAGCACGTGCGATGGCTAACCGTTGTTTTTCTCCACCTGATAATCGAGTTCCTCGTTCGCCTACCATTGTGTTATAACGATCAGCTTTTTTTAGAATAAAATCGTGAGCTTCTGCTATTTTTGCTGCTTCATAAAGTTCTTCGTTTGTTGCGCTTGTTTTTCCTATTGAGATATTGTCATGAATACTGCGATTAAAAAGCCCCGCATCTTGGAACACTGTCGCTAGAGATTTTCGTAAAGATTCACGATTGATCGAGCATATATTTATTCCATCAATGGAGATATGTCCGAAGGTAGGATCGTATATACGTTGCAATAAATTGATTAATGTTGTTTTTCCAGCTCCTGTTGGTCCTACAATTGCAACAGTTTGTCCTGCTTTCACTTTAAAGGAAATGTCAAAAACACCTTGAGAAGAATTTGGAAATTTATAGGTAACGTGGTGGAATTGTATAGCACCTTTAACATTTTGGAGGGAAGGGAGATCTTGTGGTTCGTTAATAGAGAAAGTTGAGTCTTCCATTTCAAAAAATTCTTGCAGTTTTGCTTGTGAGGATATTGCACAATTAATAAAATTGCTCATTTGATCTAGACGGCTAATCATGAGTTGTGCAAATCCGACAAAAGCAACAACTTCACCCACCCTTAATTGATCTCTTGCAACAAAAAAAGCTCCAAGGAGAAGAACACAAACGATTGAAACTGTTGAAGCCATTCGATTTAAGCCGCTGGCGAGCGCCCACCAATTGAGAACAGGATTTTGTGCTTTAAGAAGATCATTTGTATGTTGGTACAGTATGGATGTTTCTTCTTTTATTCGGTTATAACTTTGTACAATAGAAACATTAGAGATTGAATCACTGACATGTTTAAAAAGATTATGATGATAGCATTCTACAGCGGCTTGTCCGTCTTTTGTTTTTCGCATCACTAAACGGGCAATTAAGATATAGATGACGGCAAGGACAACTAAGACTATTGAAAGACGCCAATTCATGTTAAAGGCTGTGGGAATGAGAACCAATAAGGCGACAAGTGTTGAGAGATGTTGACGCATAAAATCAAGCCATATGGTTGACATGGCGTCTATTGCACGCAAAAGTGTATGGAGTGCGTTGGAAGTTCCGCGTTGTTGATGCCAAATTAAAGGCATGGCAATAATACGTTCAAAAGATTCTGTTAAAACCATTAAACGGCGTCTATGGGCTAAGCGGTCCGCACCACGAGCAACAAGGACATAAGCGATAATATGAAAAAGACCAAAACAAACCCAAATGGCAAGGGTAGGGATGATCCCTGTTTTTTCTGTAATAGAATCAATAACACGTCCAAATAAAATAGGTTCTGCAATGGTAATAATTGCTAACATAATATTAGCATTACAGATCAAAAGAGATGCATTTTTTTCTCTCTTTAAGTAAGTGAGAACACGTGCATAAGTTTTGAATAAGGACACTATTAATGATCTCCATTCGCTGTTAAGCGTACAGGCTGTTAATTTTTCTTGAATTTCTAACTAATAAAAATTGAACGTTAAGAAAAGGCAATTTTGGATACTCATTGTAATATGGTGTGATAAAGCCAATGAGAATATGAATTTTTGTGTTTATAAAGATGTAAAAATAGATCAATAAAATTATCAGAAAAAATATTGGGCGGTGAAAATTATCAGGTAAGGGAACTTTTATGGCAGGCGTAGAAATAAAAAAAGTTGAGACAGATGAAAATGGAATGCGTTTAGATCGTTGGTTTAAAGCGCATTATCCAGGACTTGGATTTGGAGCTTTGCAAAAATTGTTGCGTTCTGGCCAGATACGGGTTGATGGTGGACGGGTTAAAGCTGATACGCGTCTTTGTACGGGACAGTCTGTTCGTGTTCCACCTCTCCCTTTTGATGATACGATAAGTCTTCTAATAACGGATAAAACAATTCGGGGACAGGATGATGAAGCTATTTTAAAAAAAATGCTGCTTTATGAAGATCCAAAGGTCTTTGTTTTTAACAAACCAGCAGGTCTTGCTGTACAAGGAGGCTCTGGTTTAACGCGTCATATAGACAGTATGCTTGAGGTATGGCGCAATAAAAAAGGTGAAAAGCCGCGTTTGGTTCATCGCCTTGATCGTGAGACATCGGGAGTGCTTATTGTTGCCCGCTCTAGGGGGGCTGCACAGGCCTTAACAGCTGCTTTTAGAGAGCGGGAAACAAAAAAGACTTATTGGGCGTTGGTTCGGGGTGTTCCTAAAAAAAAACAGGACAAAATCTCGACATGGATGGTTAAGGAAATGACGGCACAAGGTGATAAAATGCGTGTTTGTGATCATGGGGAACCCGATTCACATCATGCGGTTTCCTACTACCGCGTTTTAGAGACGCGTGGACGGGCTCTTTCGTGGCTTGAAATGGAACCTTATACGGGGAGAACACATCAGCTGCGTGTGCATGCTGCCCATATGGATCATCCTATCATTGGCGATTCAAAGTATTTTTTTTCTGATAGTAATTGGACGTTGCCAGGAGGCATACAAAACCGCCTGCATCTTCATGCTCGTCGTATTCGTATTCCTCATCCTTCAGGAGGCATATTGGATATTGTTGCACCTTTACCCCCTCATATGGTCCAAAGTTTTAATCTTTTGTCTTTTAATGAGCGTGATGCCGAAATAGAATAAAAAAAAACTTCATTTGTTTTTTGATGGGCGCAAATTTTATCTATAAACTTGATTAAGATAGATAGGGTATATTTATACAGAGCCTTAGTAATCGCTATGAGAAAATTGTGTTTTTGAGTGATGATATTTTCAAATATCATCAATTTTATTTCTACAGTTCTTTGTCCATATTGATTGTATTATTATTTCTAGATAAGGTGTATCTTCAATAATCTTAGGCTGATGAATCTGTTCCTTTGAATTATCTACAGAGGTCATATATTGGGGAGGTATGTTTGTTAAGGAAGATGAATGAGATAAAGTCTGAAGGATATTGACTGAAACAGTAGTGGTAATTTTTGATTTTTTCATGGGAAACAATTGAGGACTTTTACAGGAACTCTTAGGGAGAGTGGATTCTCAACAAATTATTGTTTTCAAGGAAAAGTTTATCCTGTTAGCAGTGTGATTTGATATATTTATAGATTTATGCTTTTTACCTTTGCTTATACAATGGGAGCTTATGAGCAAGGTATTCCTTACGATGATTAATTATTCTTCTGTTCGTTTTTCTGAAAGATTATTTTTTATAAAAGAAAAAACAAGTTTTTAGAGTCTTAGCGCTTCATTGAAGTGAATTCATTATATGTTTCATATTGGAAATTGGTGAGAAAGCATCAGGTGCGTTTTAGTGCTCTAAAGATTGTGGAAATGTTTCAAGAGGGGATAAGTTGAAATGAGGAATGACGAATGGGATCATTATTGATTGACGTTAAGAGCGTCTCAAAAATATACCGCAGCATAAACAATGCAACGGGTTTTACCAATAAAGTGTTTTCTCTTTTCAAGCCTACTTATGCAAAATATCAGGCGCTAAAAGAGATTAGTTTTACCTTGTGTTCAGGGCAAGCACTCGCAATCGTTGGTCCTAACGGAGCGGGAAAATCAACATTGATTAAAATACTTTCTGGCATACAAGCTGCTGATGAGGGAGATGTTAAAGTCTTAGGCGTTAATCCCTATAACGCCAAAAAAAATCTGTTCAACTCTCTGGGCGTGGTCTTTGGCCACAAGAATTGCTTATGGTGGGATTTACCCCTACGCTATAGTCTGGAAATGGTGCGCCCCTTATATAATCTTGAGCCAAACTCTTTTCGCCGCGATCTTAAAGAAATCAGTGAGCTCTTGAACATTAAGCATATCATGGATAAGCCCGTACGCATGCTAAGCCTTGGTGAGAGAGTCAAAAGTGAATTAGCGTTTAATTTGTCCTTTAGACCTCGATTATTATTTCTTGATGAGCCAACGATTGGTCTTGATATTACCTCCAAACATGAAATCAGGGAGCTGCTTAAAAAACTCAAAAAAGAGCAAGCTATGGGATACATCATTACCAGTCATGACATGGGAGATATTGATGGTTACGTTGATGATATTCTTCTTTTACATAAAGGAAAAAATCAGTTTCATGGCGCTATTGATACGTTAAAAGAGATGATCCCCTCAAGTGTGAGAATAACGCTTTTTTGTGAACATTTACCAACAGTTTCAATGCTTATAAAGGACATTGATGAACTGGCAATAAAATTATCTACGCCTTTAAAAGAGAAACACTTTAATGATGAAAAATGTACACTAGAGATTTCACTCCCGCGTGCAGATATGCCACGTTTTATCAGAGAAATAGCAACAGAATTTAACTGTCCCTTCTCTGTATCCACCCCCTCACTTGAAGAGATGCTCCGTGTTAAATTTAAAGAATTTCTCTAACCATTGCTTTGCTCTCTTTCTTTTTGCCAAGAATGGATTGCTTACAATCCTTAGTGACAGAGCAATGTTTTTTACCGATATCGTTATGGGGACGCTCTCGCCCTTCGTGATTCAACTTCTGTTGTGGAATGCACTTTTTTCTGACAAGAGTGGCAACATAAACGGTTTTGGCTTTTATGATATGCTATATTACTATGCCTTTGCTTTAATTTTCTCACGCCTCAATAATGGTTATGGCCTCATTCAATCTTTTTCTCAGCATGTTAAAGAAGGGAAGTTAGAAGTCTATCTCACCAAACCATTCAGCTACATGATGCAAATGCTGTTTACCTTTTTGGGTGAAAGTGTGCTCTATGCCATGCCTTTACTGGCTATTTTTGCTGTAAAGCTTAGTTTATCCTCTGAGAATATTTTAGCATTGCTGATAGCTTTTCTGTCATTTTTTCTCATTGTTGTTCTCTCGCAATTGCTGTGTTTTGTCCTCTCCTTTGCCATTGCCTTATTAAGTTTCTGGGTGATTGAATACAATATTTTGCTTTCTTTTAGTATTCTCAGTTCAGCGCTTCTTGGTGGCACTCTTCTGCCCCCCTCTTTTTGGCCAACATGGCTCATTCCATTGATGCAGTTTAATCCTTATCATTTCACCATTTCAGCTCCTGCCGAATTTCTTTCAACGCATGATCTGAAAGTGTTCGAGCAATTTATTGTGGGGTGTGTTTTTTATATTTTGTGTCTTTTATTCTTCATTCATATTGCTTGGAAAAAAGGAATGAAAGCCTATCATGGAGCAGGGGGATGAGGTGAAAACAATCCTTTATTTTATCAGCATGAATGTGCGCCGGCAAACTGTTTACAGTAAAAACTTCATTGGAGAATTTATTCTTTCTCTGTGCTATTATTTTATTCAATTCATCTTTATTGATAAAATCTCTCGCTTTTCAGGTAGTATTGGGAACTATAGCAGAGATGAAATTCATCTTATCTTTGTTGTCTTCATTTTGCTTGGGATATTTTTGAATATTTTTACCAGTTCTATTGAAACATTTTTTGAAAAAGTTGCAGAAGGAAAAATTGAAGTGTATCTGACAAAACCTGTTTCAGTTTGGCTGTTAATGCTGTTTGGCTGGTGCAAACCTCTTTATCTGATCAAGCTCTTTATTGTTGCTGTGAGTGCTTATTCATGTGTCTTACTCCCAGATATGTCAGAGATAAAGCTGAAATGGTTTCCTTTTATCGTTGCAATCACTTGTGTTTTTATTGTCAATCTCTGTTTTTTCATGATATTCAATTTTATAACATTCATAACCAACCGTAAGATGCCGGTCGCCTATTTTCATGCCATGCTTTACCAACTTTCCTTTATCCCCCTATCAATTTATCCCTCAAATCTTGCAAAATGGCTACTGTTTCTGCTACCTATAGCCTTTTCTGCTTCTCTCCCCGTGTCACTCCTGCTTGGCAAAAATGAATGGCATATCGGCTCTCTTCTATTCAGCACTGTTTTTATCATCAGCATAACTTTTATTGTTTATAAAAAAACAATGCGTAAATTTAATGGATTAGGGGGATGATATAAAAGTTTGCCTGATGTATAAAAATAAAAAAATTAAGCAAATAATTCTATTGTGTTGTAAAATATTGTTATTTACGTTGACGCTATAAGGCATATAAAATTTATACAGCAGTGTTTTTTTGTTTAAATATATTGACGAGCAATATTGGCATGTTCTTACAGCCGTTAATAAGGGGGAACAGAAACCAGAGGTAATGGCTTAATTTCATATCAATTTTATTTGAGTTAGATGGCAGTTTGATGCCAAAAACGAATGGTAAGACGATGAATAGTAACAAGATTGATTTAATTATGTCATAAAAATATATTTCTAGTGTTTTTTGTAAACCAAGAGAAAGAGAAGGATAAAAACTTATTGAGGTGAGTAATCATTTCATTTTTATATAAAAATAATATTTTTATAACTTTTAGTATATATTTATAT